>DATGJV010000621.1:0-6203 GCA_035295005.1 Ktedonobacteraceae bacterium
AAACACGCGAGTATGAACTGCAGAAAATGCGGAACAACATAGACGAACTGACTATCGCTATTCCTGTGGCGAAAGATCAATGGGACGCCGCCAGAGCCAGAACAGCGGCCAGTGAAATTGCGTGGCAAGCGGCAATACAACGTGCGCAAATGTCCAATGCCGCGCTGACCGCCTTCGATAACGAGTTTTTCACCCCTGAAGCGTGGAGCAAGATGTCAGATGTGATGCGTGACATCGCACGGAGCTACCTGTTCCAGGCTATCCGCATTGGTAAGTTAATGGAACGGGCCTATAACTTTGAGAACGATACGCAATTGGGCGTGATTAAGAATGAGTATGGGCATGGTGTCGCCAGCGACGTTCCGGGGCGTGATGTGATGCTTCTCGGCGGCGATAGCCTGTTACAGGACATAGAATCGTTCACGTACCTTGCCATTACGAACAAAACGCGCAAGAACAGTCGCATCAAAGACGTGATTTCTCTTGCCTCCGCGTTCCCGGCACAGTTCGAGGAGTTCCGTCAGACGGGTCTGCTCTCGCTTGAGACCGATCTCTATGAGTTTGATCGGCTCCATCCTGGCTTCTATGGTCAACGTATCGAGGCTATCGAGCTTGAAGTGATTGGCCTCCTGCCAGAAGGTGGGCTAAATGGAACCCTGACTGCCGGTGGCGTAACCAGTTATCGGAAAAAGGATGGCACGGCCGGCAAGAGAGTCCACCAGGTGGA
Source organism: Ktedonobacteraceae bacterium (assembly GCA_035295005.1). Lineage (GTDB taxonomy): Bacteria > Chloroflexota > Ktedonobacteria > Ktedonobacterales > Ktedonobacteraceae > DATGJV01. The sequence continues at coordinate 728 of DATGJV010000621.1, forward strand.
CACAATGGCCCTGTCAGATTTCGTCCTGCGTAACGATATGTTCCTTTACGGAGCGGAAACCGGTGTGCGTGGTCTTTTCCAGGGCATCGGAACTGGTTCGACGTGGCAGATTCACCTGCCCAGGCGCAGCAACGACTTTGACTTCCGCCGCATTTTCGATGTGCATCTGGTCGTCTATTACACCGCTCTATACGATGCGTCTCTCAGAACAAACGTGCTGGCAATGCCACCACGTGCTGGCGAGATGGAATTGCTACGCACCTTCGGACTTCGCTATGACTTCCCCGATGCCTGGTACGGTTTCTACCGTGAAGGTGTTGCCAGGATAACGCTTGATCGCTTCAAGTTCCCTGTGAATCAGAAGAACTTCACAGTGAAATCGGCCTACTTCCGGGTCATCACGAAGCCTGGCATCTCCAATAGTGGCATTGATGTGCGCATCACTGCTGCCAGTGGCGCATCCGGTACCGGAACAACCGACGCTAATGGCGTCATTTCCAGCGAGAATCCGCAACTTGCCGCACTGATTGCTTCGGACCCACCTGGCGTATGGCAGGTTGAGGTTACTGGCGGAGCATCCATTGCCGATGGCGGAACGCTGAAGTTTGATCGTGTGTACAACATCCAGATGGGCCTCGAATATGCCTTCGAGTATGTCCAGGAGGAGGTCGTCTAAATCATGCGTGAGTCATCTGGAATCGCGGCAGGGTTATCCTCCCTGCCCTCTGGTGGCGGCGGAATCACTCCTCTGGGAGAACGATTCCAGCCCGACCTTGTGCGCGGCACCGGCAGCTATGCTGTGCCGATCAACTGCCCGAAAGGGGCAAATGAGCTACAGCCATCGCTGAGTCTCACCTATTCGACCGGTTCAGGCAATGGACCCTTTGGCTTCGGCTGGCGTCTTAACGCCCTGCGCATTGAGCGCAGGACGGATAGAGGCATTCCGAACTATACCGACGATGATACATTTGTGATCGGTGATGCCGAGGTGCTGATTCACGTCGGCGATAACCGTTATCGGCCCAAAGCGGACAACAAGTTCTGGTTGATCGAGCGCGTCAATGACGGTTGGCGCGTTCGTACAGGCGATGGCAAAACCATGTTCTTCGGTCAGAGCGAGCAGAGCCGGGAGTCGGATGGCGCGAAAATCTTTGCCTGGTATCTCGACGAGGAGCGTGACGCGGCTGGAAACAGCATCCTCTTTTCCTACCGGCGCGATGCCAGCAGGCTTTACCTGGAAGAGATTCGCTATAGCATTTTCAGTATTCGCATTTCCTACGAGTCGCGCCCGGATGTACTACGCAACGGGCGTAGCGGTTTCGAGAGGTTGACGGGATTGCGGACTCGCTCTATCGAAATGCACTGTGACCGTCTCGCGGAGACGCTGATGCGAACGTATGAACTGACGTACCAGCAAGGGGCGAATGGGGCATCGTTGCTCACGGAAATTACGCTTTCAGCAACCGAAGACGGGCAAACAGCGAGTTTTCCGCCGCTTACATTTGAATATTCGCATCCCGACTTCAATGCATGGAAGGTTCAGGAGCTTCGATCACTCGTCGCTCCACCCGACCTCAATCAAAAGGAAGCTCAACTGGTTGATATGACCGGTGACGGACTACCCGACATACTCCAGAGTTCCGCTTCGAGCATGCTGCTCTGGCGCAACAGTGGAGATGGCTGGCTAGAAGGGCCAACTGTGCTGGATGGCATTCCATCAACCGTCAGTCTTGCCAGGGACAATGTGGCATTCGCCGATCTCGATGGGAATGGTCGCGTTGAGTTGTTCGCGGTAGATCAACCGCTGCAGCTCGCATTTGAGACAACGGGCAAGGGAACCTTCAGCCCTGACCCAATCATCTTCCACGGCAGTCCAAATCTGCGACTCGCGGCAGGCAATACGCGCCTGATGGATGTGAATGGCGATGGCATAACCGATCTGATTACAAGTGGGCGGGATAACTTCCTGCTGTATCAGCACCAGACCGGAGTAGGCTGGCAGGAACCTCAGCCAGTTATGCGCGTCTCTGATCTGGAGCGGTTTCCTGATGTCACGTTTGACGAGCGTGGCATCAGGCTGGCCGATATGAGCGGTGATGGTTTGCAAGATATTGTGTCACTACAGAGCGGCAATGTCTGCTACTGGCCCTACTTCGGCAATGGCAAGTGGGGCGAGCGTGTAGAAATGCAACTCTCGCCGCAGTTCCCCGAAGGCTACCGGGACGAGCGGATTCATGTGGTTGATATGGATGGTGACGGTTGCGTTGATGTCGTCTACATGGACTATGACCGCACGCTCATCTGGCTCAATCAGTCCGGCCAGCGGTTCTCTGAGCCAGTTGAGATTCCTGTGGCACCCGGCAACAACACTCGTATCCTCGCCGCGGACTTCTTTGGAGATGGTCGCCCCGGTTTCATCTGGAGTTCTACCGCCCGCAGTGAGGACAGTGCGGGCTACCGCTTCCTGCGCTTTGATGAAGGGCTCAAGCCGTACTTGATGACCGCCATCAATAACGGTATGGGTGGACGCTTTGAGATGGAATACACTACCTCAACGGTGATGCGCCTGGAAGATCAGCAGCGAGGACGAAACTGGCTCGGTGAGCTACCGTTTGTTGTGCATGTTGTACGCAAGATACATGAACGCGACCTGATTACAGGCAGAGAAACTGAAATGTCGCTCCACTATCATGACGGTATCTACGATGGGCCTCAGCGCGAATTTCGCGGGTTTTCGCAGGTCACTGTTGAGATGAACGGAGATGAATCGGTAGCTGCGTCGCGGCAAGAATTCGAGTTCTTCCAGGGAGACCCTGAACACAGCGATTTCGCGGAACGGGATCGGCAGCGTACCCTGGCGGGTGCGGTGCTGTCAACCCGAACATACGAGCGGGTGAATGACCATTACGAACTGCGCAACGAATCCATGCAGGACTGGGATGCGCGGCTTGAGTACAGTAGTGTCAGTGGTCATGTCTACTTCCCGTTTACCACGCAGATTACAACGTATGAGCATAGTCCAGCCACATCTACCGGACGCGTCGAGCGCACTCTATTGCTCAATTATGATGCGCATGGCAATTCCGGCAAGCGCCAGCGCGAGAGTTTTTTCGAGGGTGAGCCGCTCGATAACTGGATTCGCTCAGAAGAGCGATATACCTATACAAATAATGAGTCTGAATGGCTCATCAAGCTCCCTGTTCGTATGGAACTGCGCGATGGCGGCGGTATTCCTTTCGCCGTGAAAATCACGTACTATGACGGACCGGCGTTTGTGGGTCTTCCAGAGGGACAGGCTGAGCGTGGATTAGTCTCGCGGGTACAGGAACTCAAGCTTCTGGAGTCGCGCTTGCCCGCAGACTATGTTGGCGGTCGCGACTTTAGCGCCCTGGGTTATGAACTGTTGGGTGCAGGAGATACACGTGGCTATTATGCGACAACGCTAGCCTACAGTCGGGATGCTAGAGGTAACATTACGGAGCAACGCGACCCACTGCAACACGCGCTCGTAATTTCGTATGATGCTGATGGCGTGTACCCCGTCAAAACAAGAGATGCCAGGGGAAAAGAGACCAGCTTTGTCTTCAATCCCAGAGCCGGTGAGCCAGCGCGGATGACCTTCGCCGATGGCCGTGTCATGCGGCAGGAACACGATCCGATTGGACGCCTTGCAGCCACCTTCGAGACCGATGATGCAGGCAACGAGCAACTGACAAAATGCTGGGTGCTAGACATCACCTCTACTCCCACTTCGATCACATCCATTGCGCCTCAAAACGGCGGTAGAACTCGTGCGGAGTTTGCGCCTGGCACTGATTTTGCAAACCTGAGTGGCGTGTCTGTCTCCCGCATCTATTACGATGGCTTCGGCCAGCAACTGTCGCAGGTATCTACCGCTCCTGAAGATACCGGCGGCACTCGTCGCTTCGTTACGACTGAACGAACAATGCTCAACCCCAGGGCGTTGAAGGGGGCGCAGTTCGTGCCCACGTTCACGAGCGATCTTGCATATCAACCCTTACCGGAACCTGGCAATGCCAGTGTGCGGTATCGTTATGACGTGCCGGGCAACGTTATCGAAACCGCAGGGCCTGGGCCAGTCCATCACCGCGTGGTGCGCGATACACAAACCATTACCCACTACGAGGGTGCTGGCGCGGGCCAGTTTGGAGACACGATACCACCTGGTCCTCCGACTCGCGTTGAACATTTCGATGCACGCGGTCGCCTTTTCCGCATTGAGGAGGCAAAGGGTGATGGCACAATGATCGCGACAAGCTATGACCTGGCGGTAGACGGGCGTATAGAAGCGATACGTGACAATGCCGGTCAGCAAGTAGCCCGTTATACCTTCGCTGGAACATCTGAGGCTATTCGAATTGCGCACCGTGATGTTGGCGCACGCACCTATTACCGGGATGCGGCAGGGCATATCGTTGAACGGATAGAGCCTGACGGGTCAACCTGTTTCTATACCTGCGATGTGTCCGGTCGGCTCACCCGCATCGAACATGCGCCGCCAGGCAATGCGATAAAGCAATTGTTGCGGGAGATCGTCTATGATAGCGATCCTGCTCAACCATCTGCCGGGCGTTTCCTTGAAGGTCGCATTGCGCTGGTTCGAGAGTTTGGGAAAACGCTTCGCTATTCCTACAATCACGCGGGCAAAACTGTACGTGAAGAGGTTACTGCCGGTGGGGTAACGCTGGTAACTGCCCAGGAGTACGATTTGCAGGGCCATCTTACGGCCATTGTGTATCCTGATGGGCATCGCGTGGAATATACGCTTGATGCAAGCGGTACGGTCAAAGCGATACCAGGAGTGGTCAGAGACATTTCATACGCGGAAGATGGAGCCGCGACAGGATATAACCTTGCGAACGGCGTGAAGATCGAACTGCCGCGAGACCCATTGTCCCGGCGCTTGACCGGGGTATCGGCTCGCAAGGGGGCAGATACATTGCGGCGTATCGCGTATACCTACGATGCAATTGGGAACATCATCGGCTTGCTGGACGAAATGCCTGGTAGCATTGAAGACCAGGCGTTCACGTATGATGGGCTGTATCGTTTGAGTGACTTCGCTATCCACGAACAGAATGCCGCCGCTGCAGCCGTGCGTACAGGTGCGTATTCCTACGATGCGACAGGCAACATCCAGCAATTCGAGGAAACAGAACCTCTTACACTGAACTATGCCGATGTCGCCCACCCAGGCCGTATGACCTCTGTGACGAATGCCAACGGCCCTCAGACACAGGCCGTCAGCTACAATGAGCGAGGGCATATTCGTGCTTTCGGCGATCTGGCATCCATTGAATATGATCCGCTTGATCGTGTCTCTCTCGTCACAAAGGTGGATGGCACTCAGATACGCTTTTTCTACGACCCGCAGAGCCGCAGAATACTCAAGAAGATAACGCAGGGTACAGAGACACGGCGCGTTCACTACGCCACTGGACTCTTCGAGCGGCAT
>DATGJV010000622.1:0-3770 GCA_035295005.1 Ktedonobacteraceae bacterium
TGATACCGGCAGTACGACATATAGACGGCACTGCCCGTATTGAGACAATCAACCGGCAGCAGCATCCACTCTACTATGACCTGATTCGGGCGTTTCAGCAGCGTACCGGCGTGCCTGTGCTGGTCAATACCTCATTCAACACGCGAGGTGAGCCAATTGTCTGCTCGCCGCGTGATGCCATAGAATGTTTCTGGACATCGCCGCTCGATGCCCTTGTTATCGGCTCATTCCTATTAGAGAAACCACAAGGGTAACTATGCGTGCAAAAAAGAACCAGGAGACCTGTGATGTTTCCATTATCGTCCCCACCTACAAGCGGCCTGAGCTGCTGCGCCGCTGTCTGCATGCGCTGATGGCCCAGGACTACACGGCGACCGCTTACGAAGTGATTATTGTAGATGATGCTGCCTGTGACGAGACGCGCCAGATGGTAGAGTGTTACGCGGAACAGGTGAGCGAATGCGGCAACACATTGCGGTATATTGCAGTGACCGGTAATCATGGTCCCGCCATTGCACGCAACATCGGTTGGCGAGCGGCGCATAGCGAGATCATCGCCTTTACCGATGACGATTGCATTCCCGCGCCCGACTGGTTGACAGCAGGAATGAAGGCGTTTCATAACAATATCAGGGAGGTTGCCGGTGTCTCTGGCAGAATTATTGTTCCTCTGCCTGGCGTACCAACCGATTACGAACGCAACGCGGCACACCTCGAAACGTCTGAATTTGTAACGGCGAATTGCTTTTATCGCCGTTCTTGCCTCGAAGCCGTGGGAGGCTTTGACGAACGATTCACTGCCGCATGGCGTGAAGATACAGACCTCTTTTTCGCTTTGCAGAAACGCAATGCGACGCTCGTCTATGCGCCGGATGCGCGGATCGTACATCCTTTGCGGCCCGCACAGTGGGGAGTGAGCCTGAGCCAGCAACGCAAAAGTATGTTCAATGCCCTGCTCTATAAAAAGCATCCGGCGTTATATCGCCAGCGCGTGCAAGCAGCGCCTCCCTGGCATTACTACGTCATTCTGGGAACATTGTTCGCAATACCCGGTGGTATTCTGTGCAAATTCCCACGTCTCACATTCTTCGCGGCCTGTCTCTGGCTCCTGTTGACCGGGCGTTTTTGCTTGCATCGCCTGCATGGCACGTCAGGCACGCGCTCTCATCGTGCGGAAATGATGTACACCTCAATTCTGATACCGCCTTTAGCCATTTACTGGCGTTTGCGTGGGGCGCTCAAATTTCGCGTGTTTTTCTTGTAATTGATGGTACAATAAAGCTACCAGGCAGAAAGAAGTTAGGCTATAACACGATGTGGAAAAAGGTTCCAATCTATGTCGGCTTCATTATCTTGCTGCTCATGACGACGAGCTGCCAGCTCAAACAACCATCATTTTCAATAACGGCTGGCAATATAGGTTCGGCGTTCGCTGCCTCTGAGACAACGCTGCTTTATGCGCACGAGGGGAAAATCACCTATGCATATGCCGCGTCCAGTTTCGACAATTTCCAGAGTGAATTGAATGGTGCTGACCAGACGATAGCCGCTTCGCAAGGCGTTCCCGCTGCCAGTACTATGCGGCAATTGCTCTCCCTCTATCAGGAAGCCATGCGAGCGGTGAATACACCCTGTCTGAATGATACGTGTAACTGGCATATACAGATAGCCGCCCTTGACCGTGCCAGCAAAGCATTTCTGAAGGCAGGAAATTCATGAAGAAACAGAAGGAACAGCACGAGCAGAAGAATCAATGGCTATCTATCGCTCTCGGCATAGTGACCGCGACGGGCGGATTTCTGGACGCAGGTACGGTGGCGACATCGGGCGAAGCGGGCGCGAAGTTTGGACTTGGTTTGATCTGGGCGGTACTTGTTGCAACCGTGGCGGTCATTTTACTGGTAGAGATGGTCGGGCGTTTTACCGCCGTTTCAAAGAAAACCTACGCGGACGCTATTCGCGAAGATTTTGGCTTTCGCTTTTATTTGCTCCCCTTGACCGCGGAATTGATTGCCGAAAGTCTGCTGCTGGCTGCCGAACTGGGTGGGATCGCCATTGCGCTCTCGCTCTTAACCGGTATTTCCTGGCACATCCTCTTTCCCGTGGCGGCCCTGCTTGTCTGGATATTGACGTGGCGAGCGCCATTTGACGTGATCGAGAATGGGCCTGCTTTGCTTGGCCTGCTCACGCTTTCGTTTATTGCCGGTATCATCGCGCTGGGTGGCATCCCTTTTCCTGTTCTTACAACGCTCTGGAAACCGAGTTTTCAGCAAGGGACTGTGACTGATTATCTCTACCTTGTCGCGGCAATTCTTGGTGCGACCATTAGCCCGTATCTCTTATATTTTTATTCTTCAGGTGCGCGTGAAGAGAACTGGACAGGTAAATCGTTGTTGCTGAATAAGGTTACGGCCATCGTCGGGATGGGCTTTGGTAGCATTGGCTCTATGGCGCTGGTTGTGTTGGGAGCCATTGTATTGCAACCGCTCAACATGACTTCAAACACGCTGGGTGAGCTTGGTCTGGCGATGGCAAAACCCTTCGGTATTATCGGCTCCTATCTCTTCGCCTTAACGTTGTTCGCGACCTGTCTGGGCGCGGCTCTCGAAATCACTCTCGCGCTTTCGTACAACGTGGCGCAAGGTTTTGGTTGGGAGTGGGGAGAAGGAAAAAAGCCGGTCGAGGCGGCTCGTTTCAATCTTGTCCTGACCATCTTTCTGCTGGTCGCAGTTGCTATTGGTTTGTTTGGTATAGACCCGCTCCAACTGGCGCTCTTTGCCTCGACCATCATTGCCCTGTTTCTTCCCATCTCGCTCTCACCCTTCCTCGTTCTCATGAATGACGCGCAGTATCTTGGCAATAAAACGAATGGTCGTTTTACCAACATCGCGATTATCTGTATCCTGGTGATAGCCTTTGTCGTTGCAATTATCTCATTGCCGCTTGAGATTATTTCAGGAGGAGGGTAGCGCAGTGGTTGATCGAACAGACGATATATTCTCTGTACGCGATATTCTGGACTCGCAACTGGAAACCAGCGACCATATTGAAATTGGGCGTGTGGCAGATGTTGCGGTAGAACTGCGAAAGGACGGAACTCTTGTGATGACACACGTCATCACCGGCCCACAGGCGCTGGCTGGCCGTGTAAGTTTGCGCTTGAAAGCTCTGTTTCGCCTCGTGCTGCGAGATCGCTTTGAGCATCATATTCCCATGAACGAGATAAAAAAATTCGGCCCGACCCTGTATTTGCGCGGCAAAGCCGAACAGTATGCAGCCGGGCAATCAGAACGCTGGATCGCCAATCACATCCTGCGTTGGATTCCAGGAAGCGGCAATGCAAAAGGCTGATAAGATGAAAAACGCCACGAACATCCACTCTATTGAAGATTTGCTGGATAAGAAGATTATTGCCGCTGATGGCAAAACGCTTGGTCACGTGATTGACATTCAACTCTCTCGCGATTCCCCGTACAGGGTTGTTGCCCTGATGTACGGCTACCACAGTTTGTTGCATCGCTTGCACGTGTATGAATCCGTTGCCAGAGCATTTCATCTTCATAGGGTGCCAAAAAAGATTCCCTGGGAAGCTGTTGATCGGGTTGATCGAGTCGCGATATGGCTAAAGTAGGGGTCCGCTTGAGCGCACGCTGGAGACTGGCACATTGCTCCGCTCGTGCCCTGGGTGCGCTCAAGCGGACCCCTACTTCGCTACTTCCATGTAAATCAGCAGAGACATGGCGTCCAGCCGCATCACGTTCTCCTGCGAC
>DATGJV010000623.1:0-4253 GCA_035295005.1 Ktedonobacteraceae bacterium
GTAGCCCATTTTTCTATATTGGGACAGACGACTTATGGCTTTTCTGCAAACATACTGCGTCGTATGCGTAGCAAACTGTTTCCTTGCAGTTATTTTGCGGCTCTGCATATCTGCATGACCATCAATTTTGCTCTTTTCAAAAACTGGGTGAACGATGCTTGACATATTTTTGCTGAGAATGATAGTATGAGATGAAATCAGAAATATAATCGGCTGCGCAAATTTCACTTTATTTTTTATACCCTCTTTCTGGAATGTTTAAGAGGCATGCACATTATCGCTACGGGATGAAGCAGAAACGTACTAGAGAAGGAGCATTGACAAAATGACGGACCGTGTAGGGCAACTGTTGGGAAACTATCGCTTGCTACGTCTCATTGGCCGTGGCGGGTTTGCTGATGTCTACCTCGGCGAGCATCTCTACTTGAATACGAATGCTGCGATAAAAATCCTGCAAACGCGCTTGACGAACGAGGACTCCACAGATTTCATCAATGAGGCACGCATGATTGCCAGTTTGGTGCATCCGCATATCGTGCGCGTGTTGGATTTTGGTCTGCAAGATGAAGTGCCTTTTCTGGTAATGGATTTTGCGCCGAATGGCACGTTAAGGCAACGCTACCCAAAAGGGGTGCCACTTGCGCCAGAACGAGTCGCGCCTCACGTAAAACAGGTGACGTCAGCATTGATGTACGCCCATGAGCGCAGGTTGATTCACCGCGATATCAAGCCTGAAAATATGTTACTCAGTGCTTCTGATGAAGTACTGCTCAGTGATTTTGGCATTGCACTGGTAACGCAAAGCTCGCGAGGGGCTGGCACAATGGAAGTGGTAGGAACGGCGGGGTATATGGCACCTGAGCAGATTCAAGGGAAGCCGCGACCGGCCAGTGACCAGTATTCACTGGGTGTAGTTGTCTACGAGTGGTTGACGGGAGAACGCCCATTCCTGGGAACATTTACCGAGGTTGCGACCCAGCACATGTTTACGCCTCCATTGCCGTTGCGTCAGAAAATTCCCACGATTACACCGGATGTTGAGGAAGTGGTGATGAGGGCACTGGCAAAGGACCCACAGCAACGTTTTCAAACGATTCAGGCTTTTGCCAATGCCTTTGAGCAGGCCAGCAGATCGGATTTACCGACCTATGTTAATCCGACTCCATCCCCTTTTCTTTTTACTCCGCCGCCAGATCTGGCGAATCAAAATGCCGCAAGCGATTTGTCTCCCAACCAATATATTGCACAGGACGAGGTGCGAACTATTCCCGCATCTATGACGGAACGCATGGCAGCAGAAGGTGTGCAGAAAAAAAGGATATCGCGGCGAACGGTGGTTTTTGGGCTGGCAGGTGCGGCTGTCGTCGTAGTTGCCGGTTCTGGACTTGCATTCTGGAGTCTGGGTCATCGAGGCACTTCGGCTGCACCGAATGGTATTTCGTCGGCAGGGTCTGCCAGTTCGACAGGGGTTTCAACGCATACTCAACAAACACCCCTTCCTACAACTCAGCCCACTACGAAACCTGTGCCAACACAACCTGCGCAACCAACGCAACCACCACCGCCGACTACTCAGCCCACGACGCCAATTTTCACGTTGGGAGCATTGCTCTACACCTATCGCGGTCATAGTGGCATCGTTTATGCAGATGCCTGGTCTCCGTCCGGGAGTCAGGTGGCTTCCTGCGGCCAGGATAATTCGGTACAAATATGGGGCGCGACAACAGGTGGGAATGAGCTAACCTATTCAGGAAATGGCAATCGGGTGTATGCGCTGGCATGGGCCGCAAATGGACAGTTACTGGCGTCAGGGGGTGAGGCTGGAGTAGTGCAAGTGTGTAACCCTGTTACCGCCAATACTGTCTATACCTACACAGGACATACTCTGCCGGTGAACGCTATCGCCTTCTCGCCGGATGGGACGCTCATTGCATCAGGCAGTGGCGATAAGACGGTACAGGTGTGGAATGCTACCACGGGCAGTCTTGTGTTCACTTATTCCAATCATTCAGATGTTATACGAGGAGTGGTATGGTCGCCAGATGGGCGCTCTATTGCTTCCGCCAGTGAAGATAAGACGGTGCAGGTGTGGAATGCTACTACCGGGCAAAATCCAGTAGTTTACAATGGTCATACCGCCGGAGTATTGAATGTCGCATGGTCGCCGGATAGCACACGGATTGCTTCGGTGGGTAGAGATGCGACGGCGCAAGTCTGGAATGCTGCGACGGGCGGTAATATCTTTACCTACCGCGGTCACACATCTCGTGTCTGGGGAGTGGATTGGTCGCCAGGCGGTAATCGTATAGCCTCTTGCGGTAATGATGCTACGGTGCAGATATGGGATGCGGCTAGCGGCAGTCATATCTACACCTATTCCGGTCATTCCTCAAACGTGTGGTCTGCTCCGTGGTCTCCGAACGGTCAATTGATTGCTTCGGCGAGTAATGATGGCACGGTGCAAGTCTGGCGAGCAGTGTAAATATTTTTTGCCTGGTACTGGCAAAATAGCGATAACTTTGCTATCTTTCATAATGAGATAACGTGAGCTTTACTGGTACCTGGAGAAAAATTTCGTGGATACGCGAGCGATATTGAACGCGACCGATCACCGGTTAACGCCGCTGCCGTCTGGTCCGTGGGTGATGACACAGATATGGCATGAACTACTTTTTGCCCACTGGCCCATTGCGCCGGAAGTGATGCGGCCACTTATTCCATCAGTGTTACCGCTTGATACGTTTGATGGGCAGTGCTGGGTGGGTATCGTGCCGTTTCACATGAGTAATGTGCATCCGCGTGGTTTCCCATCTGTGCCGGGATTATCACAGTTTCCAGAACTAAATGTGCGAACATATGTTATGTTGCAAGATCGCCCCGGCGTGTATTTCTTTAGCCTGGATGCGGGCAATGCCATTGCAGTGGCACTTGCACGCGGTATCTTTCACCTGCCGTATTTTACAGCACGGATGAGCAGCAATCGGATTGAGGATACCATCTATTATCGCAGTCGCCGTATCCATCGAAACGCCCCATCGGCCGATTATATCGCTACGTATCGTCCTATCGCACCTGTTGTATATGCGAAGCCGGATATGATTGAACACTGGTTGACGGAACGCTATTATCTCTATACGGTTGTTGGGCGCGACCATGTGTACCGTGGCGATATCCAACATCGCCTCTGGCCTCTGCAAATTGCCGAACTTGAGATAATGCAGGATACAATGGCCTGTTCGCATGGCATTCACCTGCCAGATACGGCCCCCTTACTGCACTATTCCCGGTTGCAAGAGGTGCTTATCTGGCCGTTGCGTCGTGTTTTGTAGGGAGGCGGACTGATAAATTAGCCCCTACAGCATGTCTTCATGCATATGCTATACTCTAGATATCGCCCCTTACCTGGGCTTGAGTGTTCCAGCGTTTTTGCAGGAGTAATACTGAATGGCTCAGACGATTGATGAAAGTCGTGCGCAACTTATCGCGAATTTGCAGCAGCAGGCGGAGGAACTGGCTCAGCTCAACCGTATTGCTATCGCGCTTACCTCGGAGTTTGATTTGCAGCTTTTGTTGCAGATGATTAATGACGCTGCTTGCAAAGTCACCGCTGCCGAATATGCCGCGTTTTTCCTCATACCAGAGATTGCGGAAGCGAACGCCGACCAACCGGCCAATAAAGTTGGTTTCAACCTTGCCGCTATTTCGGGGGCAACGCATGCGATTGAAAAACACTTCTGGCGGCTGGGGCCGGTGGAAGGAATGGGTGTTCTCCAACCCATTTTCTGGGGAGGTGACTCTATTGTTGTGGACGATGTACATAACGACCCACGTTATCTTGGTGTACCACGTGGTCATATTCCTGTGCGCAGTTTTCTCGGCGTGCAACTTCGTACTCGCGAAGGGGCTATTCTAGGGGCGTTTTTAATTGGTCATACGCGCCCGAATCGGTTTAGCACGCGCCACGTTGAGTTAATCGAAGCGTTGAGTGCGCAGGCTGCCGTTGCTATTCATAACGCGCAGCTGATAGCGCGAGAGCGGCGAGCTATGGAGGAACACTCCGCGCATCTGGAACGCGAAGTGCGCGAGCGTACAGCCGAACTGGAACGCCGCAATCAAGAGTTGAGCAAGTTTGCCACCGATTTACAGACCTTGCATCACGAACTAACTGAGGCTCAGAAACGCCAGATGCTCAACGACGATCGCAGCCGTATTGCGCAAGAACTGCATGATCGCGTGCAACAGACGCTCTTCAC
>DATGJV010000624.1:0-2946 GCA_035295005.1 Ktedonobacteraceae bacterium
CCAACAACCACGATGGGAGCGTATCATCGAAATTGTCGCTGGCTACCGCAGCAATCCCGATAGCGATGAGCGTATTCATTTCCGGCTCATCATAGAAATCATGGGCCGTCTCAGCAACATCGTTTTTTGCGATGAGCAAGGCATGATTCTGGGCAGCCTGAAACGGGTTGGCTCCGATGTCAACCGTTACCGTACCATCGCTGCCAACGTGCCATACGTGCCACCACCGCCGCAACAACGCCTCTTCATGGGCCAGATGTTGCCAAAACTGGAACCAGCCACTATCTCTGCCGAACAGCTAGCTCTTTGTGCCGCCGACGAAACAACATCTGAGAAGCCACCGTCGGATACTCCACCGAACAAGAAAAAACGAGCCAAACCCCAGGACAACATGCTCTGGCAGGTGTTGACCAGACACCTGCTCGGCATCAGTCCACTCATGGCACGTGAAGCTGTGTATCGTACCACGGGCAATGCGGAGACTCTTATCAATAGCGACCAGGATATCTGGGAAGAACTAGCCTGGAACATGCGTGAGTTAGCCGCGTTGTATGATACGCAGCGCTGGCAACCACAACTGGTCGAGCAGATAAAAACAAGTGAAGAGTTGTCTACCGGGCAAAAACTGCCACTGGCCTTCGCACCTTACGTTCTGGAACAATACGCGGAAATGCCGGATGTGCATATTCGCCAATCGCCCTCCATGAACGTGATACTTGACGACTATTACGCCCGTATCGAGTGGCGAGACGCGATGGAGGGAGTGCGTAGCCCCATCCGCAAAGTTTTGCAGACGCAACGTGATCGGTGTATTCGCAAGGCAGACATGCTCCAGCAAGAAATGGCGCAAACAGAAGAATCGGCCCGTTATCGTCTGCAAGCCGAACTCCTGCTGGCTTACCAGAACGACGTTCATCAAGGTCAGGCAACAGTTACTTTACATAACTTTTATGTTGATGAAGCGCGGCAGGACGAACAATCTGCCATCACCATGACGCTTGACCCGCGCTTCGATGCCGTGGGGAATGCGAACCGCATGTTCAACAAGTATCACAAACTGCGCCGTGCGACCGCGCTTGTCCCCGCACAAATCGAGCAGAATACTGTGGAACTGGCTACCATCGAACAATTGCTGGCAGACCTCATGCTCGCCGAAAATCCGGCTGAAGTGGCGCTGGTCAAAGCCGAAGTACAAACAGCAGGCTACATGCGTGGAGCAAAAAAATTGCTGGACAAAAAAGCACAAAAAGCCGCGAAGAAGGGCAAAGGCGGAAAATCGGTTAAAGGAAAAGCCACGCCACCGGGAGGCGGCGTTCCCCTCCACCTCAAAAGTCATGATGGCTTTACGCTCTTAATCGGTAAGAACAGCCGTCAGAACGAAGAGGTCACATTCAACCAGGCGACTGCCAACGATATCTGGCTGCATGCACGCGGCGTCCCCGGTGCGCACATCATCATCAAGTCCGCGGGCCGCGAAATTCCCCGTGGAACCATCGAGCAGGCCGCCAGTCTCGCTGCCTACTACAGTCAGGCCCGTGGCAGCACGACTGCTCCCGTAGACTACACCTTCCAGCGCCACGTCCGCCACATGAAAGGCGGCGGCCCCGGCATGGTGGTTTACGACCACGAAAGGACGATTTACGCGGTGCCGGAGGTACAAGAGTAGAATGTATCTCAGTTTTACCTTCTCTCCCTCGACGACCCGATACCCATCTCTTCTCTATACTTTGTTACCGTCCTTCTTGCCAGTGGGTAGCCCTTCGCCGACATCAATTTTGCTAGCTCGTCGTCGCTGAAACGGTGTTTGGGGGCTTCGGATTGGATCAGTTCGCGTAGGATGTCTTTGAGGCCGAGCGAACTATCGAAAAAGTCAGAAAGCGGAATGAGGCGGCCATTGGGTAGCAGGGCGTATTTGTTGGCGATGGTACGGCTGACGGTTCCCTCGTCGAGGTTTAAGCGGTTGGCAACCTCGGCACGGGTGAGGGGGCGCAGGTGACGTACACCATACTCAAGAAAGCCGCGCTGGTAGTCAACGACAAGCGTTGCCACCTGCTTGAGGGTACGCCAGCGTCGGTGGACACAATCAATAAAAAATTTGGCATGGTCACTTGCATGATGGAGATAGCGTTGCACCTCACTGTTTGACGTTTCTCCCGTCTGTTGTGCAAACTGGTCGGAACTAATCGAGAAATGATATCGTCTCTCTTCGACGAGTTCTACCTCAAAGCCATTCTCTCCCTGGCGAATAAGCACGTCCGGTCGTACAAATGTCGCATCTGAGGAAGAGCGTATGAAAGGCATATTGGCCTGATACGTATGCGCGGGAAAAGGGTTGAGGGTGCCGCGAATATAGAGACTGGCATGCCGTACCTCTTGTTCCGCCATATGCAGTTCGCGGGCAATCTCATGAAACTGGCCGCGTCCCAATTGTTCCAGGTACCGGTCTATCAATGTATATGCCAGTGGATGTGAGACTCCTTGCTCGCTGAGTGCCTCTAATTGGATGAGCAAACATTCGCGCAAGTTGCGAGCGCCGATACCCACCGGTTCCAGCGTATGAAGCTGGCTGAGAACATATTCCACACGTTTCAGAGACACCTCCAGGTATGTGGCTATTTCACTCGTGCTTATCTCTAAATACCCGCGCCCATTCAAATTGCCCACCAGTTGTTCGGCAATCAGCCCGTCGTCGGGCGAGATAAGCGCCTCAAGCTGGCGCAGCAGCACTTCTGCCAGCGTTTCACCCATAGGGATACTTGCCAGCAGGTCGAAAGCGTTGTCTCCATCAATCTCCGTGAAACCGTAATTATCGCTATCGTATAATTGCTGCGTAGTAATTGAAAGAGCCTCAAGAGGAATATCGTAGTTGATGGAGCCTTCACTTAGATTGGGCAACGGTTGTGTTGGCTCCGCATGGTGTCCGCACTGAATACATGTTTGTCCATA
>DATGJV010000625.1:0-5164 GCA_035295005.1 Ktedonobacteraceae bacterium
GGGGATGCGCAAGGGGAGATGTGCGTACTACAAGTATAGAAAATTCTTGTTTTATCTAAACGATACGCTTTTCTCATAGATGCTCGACTTCCAGTTTTCCCCAATAATACCACGGCATATAAAGCCGTCTCGTTCATAATAGGTGCAGAGCGCAGCGTTATCGGCCATACAATCGAGGCGCAGATACGTTTTCCCGGCATGTGTTGCCAGACCTTCGGCCCAATGTAGAAGCATATACCCGATGCCTTTTCGGGCGAAGGCACGTCGTAGCGCAAGACGATGGACATAGAGAGCATCTTTTAACGTTTCATTGCCCCAGAGTTCCTCGTCAATTGCGCTGCCCGCCTGTACTGTGATGGTGCCGATAACCTGTTCCTCATAGAGGACGAGATAGGCTTCCCCGTCGGAGATGTTTTGTGCCATGCGTAGTTGGCTAGAAGTGCCAAGAAAGTATCCCGGTCGCCACTGGTCAATATCAAGCGACTCAATCCATAAAGCGGTCTCTTCAAGAATTTCTGTTATGACCGCAAGGTCGGAGGATTGTGCCTGTACTATCGTAATGGCTCCAATGGGGGTTGTTAGGATGTGTTCTTGAGACATGGCAGGACTCCTCTTTTTCTGCAAACCTTTGGGCAAAGGCAAGATACTTGCCCGCAAATCCTTTAAAAGTTCTGAGCTATTGCATCTGAATACCCACACGCTCAAGGAGGTGTCGGCAAAGTTCAGCGCGATACTTAATCGGCATGCGACCGGGAGGGCCATGAGAATCAGAGCCAGCACTGATGAGCAAATCATGTTTTTGTGCATAGGCCAGATAAGTCTCAACGAGTTCTGGTGAATGAGTAGGGTAGTAGACCTCGATACCGTCGAGGGGCATCTCTGCACGCACCTGATCGAGTACATCGGGAGTATAAAACGTAAAATTCTCTGGCTCCATCTTCCCGCGACCGGGATGCGCAATAAGGGCGACGCCCCCACTCCGATGAGCAGCATCAACCACTTCTGCCATATCCGCCTCCATCTCGCGGTACCCGGCGTCACGAATCATCTCCACTGCGCCTGTCCGATCCTTAACATAACCATGTTCCATCAACAAGATAGCACAATCGCCCGCAACGCGAAGTGTGCCGTCCCTCGTTGTCAGTATTTCCTGGCGACGCGGAAAACGATATCCCCGGTGGAGGAGTTCCTCATACACCTCCTGTGCATTCGTTGCCGCCTTCTGGCGAATCTGGTCGGCAATCGCTCTTAAAGCTTGCTTATGAGGGTCAAAGCCAAAGCAAAGCACATCCCCCATCTTTCCGTGCCATTCTGCACTGATCTCTACCGCAGCCAGAACCGGCAGATGTTTTTGCGCACCCAGTTGCAGGATACCAGCAACGGTATCAACGCGGTCGTGATCGGTGACAGCCACAAGGCCAAATTCTTCCTGTACCAGATAGTCAAAAAGCTGCTCCACAGTCCAGCTTCCATCACTGTAATTGGTGTGCATTTGTAAGTCAATGGGTGTATCAGGAGAGAGTTGTATATACAAGTGAAACTCCTTTTCATCAAGAATCACTACCTGTACTTGAGCTTGTTTACGCAAATTGTTGAGCAAAAGCAAGATACTTTGCGCGTAATTCCTTTGCCCGGTCTTCTATTTCGGATATGGGCATCCGCTTGCACTCATAGCCCAACGTTTCCTTCAGGATTGCCATGTTTTTTCCGTGAAGTAAACGGTGCCGTCGTCTTCAATGCGCTCAACACCATCAAAGCGTTGCCCCTCCTGAAGACAAATGAACTGTTCAGGAACTTCAATAAAAGAACTGTTTTTAGTATACCCAAAAAAAGTGCTTTGGGATAGGTAACATACTGCCTTTCCGCTTGTCGCCGCCCTTGTCGGCAAAAATGGAGCAAATTTTGTACAATGTTTCTCGATTTTTGGATGTTCTCAGAGGATATTCCAGGTAAGCTTATACATAGTTGTGTGCAATACCACAATTCTTGAGAAGAAACTCTCTAAAGGATAATGTTGAGAATCCTCTACCCGTTTGAGCGTTTCCCAAAGAGAATTGCCGATGCAACAAATGTCACGAGGAGCATGCCAATCATGAAGATCAGGGTGGTGTATAGAGCATCATTTTCGCGGATTTCAACTTCGCGCAACGAGCGGCCAGCGACGACAAAACCGGAGTGTGCGCCTTTGAATTGTGTGACGACGATGGCACTGCGCACGCCGGGTTGAGGTTGCCAGGTAATGCGGTCTTCGCCCATCTGACGCACGTAGTCAAATACGCCGGAAGGGATGGTGGGGGTTTGACCATTGAGTTGGGCCGATGAGGCAATCGGTTTTCCCGTATCGTCGAAGATGATGAGGTATGGAGCTAAACTTGTGGCAATATCTACCTTTTGCGCTGGCACGACCGTTTGCGCTTGCTGCCCACTGGCAAGTTGCGCAGCGGCATCTTCCGCCATCTGGATTTGTGGGTCATTAGCTCCTTGTCGCATGTCCTGCTGGACAACGGCATAGATAATGAAGCATATCCCACAGATGATGATGGCGCTCAAGAGCCAGTATTTGAGAATTGTTTGCACATTCCACCTGGTGATATTGATACGCATATCCCGATTATATGTAAGCTACAGGGCAAACACAAGCACGCGGGTGCATTGCCAGCGCACTGCAGGTCTGAATATAGTTGTTGGGGTTAATGGAGATGAAGCCAGGGTACGAAGAAAGGGGGCCAGGGTATTCCCTTGCGGGTACCCTGGCCCCCTTGCAAGCATCCTTGCGGGTACCCAAACCATTGTTTGTTTGCCCTTTCACACTCTACTCTGCTGGTTCGGCTTCGTACCAGTTTTTGCCGATCTTGGCTTCAACTTTGATGGGAACGTCGAGTTTGACGACGCCTTCCATCAGAGATTTGACGAGGCGACGCACACGGTCGAGTTCTTCGACGGCGACCTCGAAGACCAGTTCGTCGTGTACCTGGAGAATCATGCGCGTTTTGAGCTTTTTCTCTTCCAGCGCATGCTGGATGCGAATCATGGCTATTTTGATCATGTCGGCGTTCGCGCCTTGAATGGGCATGTTGATGGCTTCACGTTCGATGGCTTGCCGCTCAATGTAGGGGAGTGTGTGCATGTCGGGAATGAAGCGTTTGCGTCCGAAGAGCGTATTGACATACCCTTGCTTGCGTGCCTGGTTGAGTGTGCTATCAACGTAGCCTTTGATATTGGGGAAGGTTTCGTGATAGCGTTTGATGAACTCCGATGCCTCGCTATTGGTCATACCGGTTATCTGCGCGAGACCGAAGGCCGATTGGCCGTAGAGGACAGCGTAGACGACGGTTTTAGCGAGGCGACGCTGGTCTTTGGTGACTTGCTCCGGTAGAACGTTAAAGAGCGAGGCCGCCGTAATCGTGTGAATGTCTTCATCATTGCTGAAAGCTTCGACGAGACGCGGTTCATGCGTGATATGGGCGAGGATACGCAGTTCAAATTGCGAATAATCTGCGGTGAG
Organism: Ktedonobacteraceae bacterium; assembly: GCA_035295005.1. Classification (GTDB taxonomy): domain Bacteria; phylum Chloroflexota; class Ktedonobacteria; order Ktedonobacterales; family Ktedonobacteraceae; genus DATGJV01. The sequence goes on from DATGJV010000625.1 coordinate 3,506, forward strand.
CAGGATGTAGCTGGGATCGGCGATGAAGGCGCGGCGAATCCTGCGGCCCACCTCTGTACGCACAGGGATATTTTGCAGGTTGGGGTTACTTGACGAAAGGCGACCACTGGAAGCGATTGTCTGATTGAACGATGTATGCACGCGCCCGGAAACGGGGTCAATCAGGGCCAATAGTCCGTCTACGTAGGTTGATTTGAGTTTGGTTAGCTGCCGATATTCAAGTAGCGAATCCACCATTGGATGTTTGCCACGTAGATTTTCGATGACATCGGCGCTGACCGAATAGCCTGTCTTCGTCTTCTTGCCAGAGGGCAGCTTGAGTTCATTGAAGAGGATATCGCCAAGCTGTTTGGTCGAGTTGATGTTAAACTCGTGACCAACCGAGTCGTAAATGGTATGTTCGAGGGCATGAATTTGCTCGCCGAGTTTTACTTCGAGGTCACGTAAGAAGTCAGGATCGAGGGCGACGCCGGATATTTCCATCTGGAGCAGCACGGGGAGCAGGGGCAGTTCGATGTTATTGTATAACTCCAGCAGACTATTGCGACGCAACTCTTCCATAATTGGCTCGACAAGGCGCAAGGTCATGTCGGCATCGGCACCGGCGTAATCGGCGGCGAGACGGATGGGTACCTGTGCCATGCTGATCATTTTGCTGCCGGTGCCAATCAGTTGCGAGATGGGGGTCATGACGATGTTCAGGCGTTCAAATGCCTGATCTTTCAACCCCAGGCCGCGCCGACCGGGATTGGTCAGGTAGGCACCGAGCATGGTATCAACAGCGAGTCCACGCACTGCGATACCTTGCCGCGCAAACATCAGCATGTCATACTTGGCATTGTGCAGGTACTTGCCGATAGTCGCGTCTTCGAGGACGGGACGAAACTGCTCAAGCACGGTGTGTAGCGGTAATTGTGCGGCTGGAGCCTGGTTATCAAGCGTGTGCGTATGCCCTACTGGAATATAATATGCTTCACCGGCAGCCATTGAGCAGGAGATGCCTACAAGTTCGGCGTGCCAGGGATCATCAGAGGTTGTTTCCGTATCTAAGGCGAAGGCACCCGCGTCGCGCAGACTCTTGACGAGGATGCGCAAGGCATCCGTGGTATCTACGACGAGCGTGTTGGTAGATTTGGCAGCCTGTTCGTCTATAATCTGCACAGTTTGTGTGGGTTGACCAGGCATGCGTAGTTTGCGTACAACGGGGGCAACAGGCTCCTCTATGCCGAAAAGATTCATTTGCAAAGGCGAATCAGGGGTAGGAGCGGCCAGGGTTGCGACTCCATGCTGCTCTGTCTCGTGCTGCTCTTCCTTGCTGAAGGCGGAAAATGACATACCAGTTGGCGGAGGAGGCGGTGACATGATTGGAACAGCGCCGACGGGTGGGGCCAGCAGCAGGTCTTCATCTTGCTCCGGGATGGGTGTCGGTTCGGCACGTTTGGGCCGGGGCGATTCTGTTTGCGTTGCCTCTTTGCTGTCAGATGAACCAGGTGAGCCGGGAATCTTGTCAACCAGCGTGCGAAACTCTAGCTCGCGGAAAATCGCTAGCAGGTCATCGCGGTGTATTTGTCCCTTGCGACAGGCTTCCAGGTCGAGTTGGACGGGAACATCCAGTACAATGGTTGCCAGGAATTTAGATTCGCGTGCCTGATCGGCCAT
>DATGJV010000626.1:0-3057 GCA_035295005.1 Ktedonobacteraceae bacterium
AGCGAGGAATGAATGGCTGGCTCCTCGATCATGTGATAATCATCTATAATGAGCGTGATCTCTTCCCCCACAGTAGACAGGTCATTGATAAGCAATGCCAGGAACGCGATCAGGTTGGGCGAAGCAGAAGAGTGCAAACTGGTAAAAGCCTCTTCCCCAGGCGAGGGAAAATACATGCGCAGTGCGACCATGATCGCGCTCCAGAAACGGAGAGGATCATTGTCGAGACTGTCGAGCGAAAGCCAGGCCACCGGGTGAGAGTACAGACTCGCCCAGGCAGCCAGAAGCGTGGTTTTGCCAGACCCGGCAGAAGCAGAGAGCAGTACGAACGGAAGTTTGCAGCCCTGGTTCAGACGCTCAATCAAAGGAGAACGGGGAAGGAGATGCGTACGAAGCGGGGGAATTGTGAACTTGGTCACTACTACATGTGGTTCTACCATGTCTCTCTATCCTTTTCTCTTATGGCTTCAGCCCGATGCATCCCCCATACCCTCAATGTTGCCCCAGGTACGACGGCATCACTAACGACGGAGAAGCCATGCCTTTGATAGAAAGGTATATTCACTTCACTTGTTGTCTCCAGGTAACATCTGCACGTGCCATGATGGTCAATCAGATTATATCACAACGATACGCTTGTTGTATTCATCTTTCCATCCTGCTCCACCTGATACATCCATGCATCTGCGGAAGGTTCCAGCAACACGTGACACCATCCCGAATCCTGATACCGTTGGCGAACTCACAAGAGGAGAGGGCATTTCGTAACGCGGAAACTTCCCAGAGATGAGCTAAAACTCTTTTGGGAGAACGGATGAGATCAGGACGGTGAGCCTGCCAGGCAGCCAAACCAACAACAATGGAGGCGGTATAGGTTAAGGCGACGTGTTGGACGATGAGCGACCAGCCGGAGTTCAGTGTGCAAAACTCCCGCTCCCAGAAGCCACCACTAGTACTCCTATGGAAGGCTTGATGATGCTACCTGGTAAATCAAACTGGACAAAAGCTGGTAGGCACTCTCCGGCCCAGGCAATGGTGCCAGTAGCAGAATCATGAGACATGTACCTTCTGACAAAGAGTGATGTCCTCTTCATAGCGGGCTCCGGTTCTGATAACCTGGAAAGCAGCACTACGCAACTTCACATGCCCATACGCGGTCGGTATTGAATCGCCTCAGCGATATGATTGGCTTTGATCGGGTCGCTCTCGGCCAGGTCGGCAATCGTGCGTGCCAGTTTCAGAACGCGATGATAGGCACGAGCGGAGAGATGCAATTGTTGCATGGCAGCCTTCATGAGTTTTTCGGCGAATGGCTCGACCTCGCAAAAGGCGTGCACTTCAGCTGGTCCCATTTCGGCATTGCAGGTGACCTTTGTGCCTTTGAACCGCTGTAACTGGCGATCGCGAGCGGCCTGGACACGCTTGCGAATGGTCTCTGAATTCTCGACCTGCCGTTTATCGGCCAGTTTCTCGTAATCTACGCGGGGAACTTCGACATGGATATCAATACGATCAAGCAATGGGCCGCTGATGCGCTTCTGGTAACGGGCCAATAGCTGTTGCCGAACAGGTGCATTCTTTGACCGGGTCGCCAAAGTAGCCACAAGGGCACCCGTGCGGGTAGCAGTTGCACCTGGAAGAGGGTAGAGGAGAAACATATGTTCATCTGCTCATTACTCTCGTTGCAATAGCTGTGACGTTACTGCCTGGTCTCCAGAAATGTATTCCACTCTCTGAGCAGCAGTTTTCCGTTCTATCATTCTTCTTCCCTTAGTCTCCTCTTGTCTTCTTGCTCTGATTGAGGCGCTGGCGGACTTCCTGGGGCGACATACGTTTGATTTTCAGACGTGCATTAGCCATAGCTATTGTCTGGCCTGGTACGGATTCATCTTCGATGAGACTCTCAGCAAAGCTAGCAACAGCAGGTGATTCAAAGAGAGCCAGCACGGAGAGATCCATTTGAAAGAGGGCGCGGACACGTGCAACGACCTGGGTGGCGAGCAACGAGTGACCGCCTAACTCGAAGAAGTTATCGAAGATGCCCACACGCTCTCGCTCAAGCACCTCGGCCCAAATGTCCATGAGTACCTCTTCAACCGGAGTTGGGGGTCTGGATGCTGGCATTGCTACGATCACTTGCTGCGGTGCAGGTAATGCCTGCCAGTCTATCTTGCCGTTGGGGGTAAGGGGTAAAGCAGACAACAGCACTATAGCAGAGGGTACCATGTATTCCGGCAGCTTGCTTTGTAAAAAGGTTCGCAGTGCGCTGGCTGTCAGCGATTGCTCTCCATCATGAATAGCAGAAGAATCAGCGCCGGAAACCACATAGGCGACAAGACGTTTATCGTTAGCCGTTTCACCGCGCACGACAACTACAGCCTGGCTCACAGATGGATGTTGAGCCAGGGAGGCCTCGATTTCCTGGACCTCGATGCGGTAGCCGCGAATCTTGACCTGCCGGTCGCTGCGCCCCTGATAGACAAGATTTCCATCAGGCAAATAGCGGGCCAGATCTCCTGTCCTGTAGAGGGATGCACCGGGTTGTTGGCTGAAAGGATGCGGAAGGAACTTCTCAGCAGTCAACCCAGGCCGGTTGAGGTAACCGTAGGCCATCCCGGCACCTCCAATATAAATCTCGCCTGGCACGCCAACTGGAACGGGGTGAAGTTGCGCATCCAGCACATAGACCTGGGTATTGGCAATGGGACGACCAACAGGGATATTGCTCAACTTCTGGTCGTGCATAACAGGATAACAGGTAACATCGGCGGCGACTTCTGATGAGCCATAGAGGTTGAGAAGTACGCTGTCCGGCATCTGACTCAGGAAGCGTTCGGCCAGCTCTGACGGGAGAGCTTCACCGCTACTGATCCAGTATTTCATATGCGAGAGGCGCACCGAGAGGTCAAGAGCGGCATCCAGCACAGCATGCAAGAGGGAAGGAACCATGACGATGCGCGTGACACTCTGCTCCACCAGGGTATGAACGAGGCGAGGAGGATCTTTGACAATTTCATCAGGAAGGATGACAGTGCTGATGCCGTTCAATAGGGGACC
>DATGJV010000627.1:0-5481 GCA_035295005.1 Ktedonobacteraceae bacterium
GGAAAAATACACCCAGGCTCAGCCGCTTTTTCAACGAACGCTCGCCATCTTCGAGCAATCCCTGGAACAGGGGCATCCTCTGATAGGTTTGACGCTCAACATGCTTGCACGCGCCTGCTATTTTCAAGGCAAATACGAGCAGGCAGAGTTACTCTTTCAGCAAGCACTGCGCATTCGTACACAGGCCCTGGGAGCGGAACATCCTTGCGTAGCCGAAACCCTGAATAACCTCGCGGACCTCTATCGTACCCAATGCAAGTTTACGCAAGCGGAGCAATATTGTCAGCAAACTCTCACTATTTACAGAAAGGTCTGGGGGTCAAAACACGTAGAACATCTGGAGGTCTCTCATGCCCTCTCTACGCTGGCAAAACTCGCCCGGGATCAAGGCAAATACGCGGAAGCGGAATCATACTTCCAGCAAGCTCAAGCTATCCGCGGGCAGCTTCTGGGGCTAGAGCATCCTGATGTAGCCAGAGGACTGAAAGATTGGAGCGTTTTTAACAGTTCTGCCACCACATTTTGACAAAGGCACAATCTGACAGCGCCGGAACTCTGGCAGAAGGAAATATACACATTGCATGCCATACCGCGTCTGGGTAGGACGCGGTATGGCATGACACACCATCTACTGCTCAACAGGCAGCGCCCCATCTTGCAGCACCTTATCCAGCGTTTCGCGTTTGATGCGATACACCTGGCGCATATTCACATGAGGTAAAGCTATAGCTTCCAACGCGCCTTGTTTTACCCAGCGTCTGACAGTTGTAGTATCAACGCGCAGGATACGGGCCACTTCCCCGACAGTTAATAGTTCGTCCATAGCCGGTCACTCCCTTTGAAAAAACGCTGCATACGCAGCTAGCCGTTCACTATTACCATTCTTAGTAAAAGATGCAAAATGTCCTAAAAAGTATGAACATTTTGTTAAACTCATCTTTCCTTATTATATATCAACGTACAGGTTTTTGTAAAGATATCCGAAAGAAAAAGAACTCTTCCATTCTGCGGCTTGTGAAAAGCCCTTTCCATGCTCTATACTGAAGATACAGAGAATCATGTCAATAAAGGAGAGCATGCCCATGTTACTTGCCGGTGATATTGGAGGAACAAAAACCAACCTTGCTATCTTTCCGATGGATATAGAGCCACGAGTGCCAGTCGCGGAAGGCACTTTTCCCAGTGCACAATACGAAAGCCTGGAAGCATTAGTTGCTGATTTCCTGGCTCAAAACAACTTTCGTATCGAACGCGCCAGTTTCGGGGTCGCCGGACCAGTAGTAGCCGGTCAGGCAAAGGTGACGAATCTGCCGTGGAGTATGGACGAACAGCGATTGCAAGAAGCTTTGCATATTCCCATTGTACACCTCCTCAATGACCTGGACGCGATGGCACATGGGGTCCCTTTTCTGGAGCCAACGGATTTGTACACGCTCAACACGGGTACAGCAGTTTCTGGCGGAACACTGGCAGTTATCGCGCCAGGTACAGGTCTGGGCGAGGCATTTTTGACGTGGGAAGGCGACCGCTATCATCCCCATCCATCCGAAGGTGGGCATACCGATTTTGCCCCTACCAGTTCCTCAGAGATGGAGATGTTGCGCTATTTGCAAGGGCGTTTTGGACACGTCAGTTACGAGCATGTCTGTTCCGGCATCGGTCTGCCCAATATCTATGCCTATTACAAAGAGGTTGTCTCACTAAGCGAGCCGGAATGGCTTGCTACTCAACTGGCAAACGTCACCGACCCGACGCCAATCATTATCGCGGCGGCCCTTGATCGCACGAGGGGCAGTGAGCTATGCAGTACCGCACTCACTACCTTTGTCTCTATTCTAGGCGCGGAGGCTGGCAATCTCACGCTCAAAGTGCTGGCAAATGGCGGCGTCTACATCGGCGGCGGCATTCCCCCACGCATCCTGCCCTACTTTGCAAACGAAACCTTTTTACACGCCTTCCAGGCCAAAGGCCGCTTCACCCAGATGCTGGCAAACATCCCCGTCCACATCGTCACCAATCACAAACTGCCACTGCTCGGCGCGGCAAGGCACGGGTTGGAGGATTAGAAACTACTGATGCCGACTTTCCTTTCAAAAAACGTTGTTATTCTATCAAGAATATGTTAGAATACTAAAAAGTATTAATAATATATGACGGAGTCTGAATCGTGAATCCAGAAACGGTTCTTGATAGAGTCAGTACTTATGCTCCTGCTGAGCATGTAGAACAGTTACGCCAGACTTTGTCGCAAGCCGAACACGCATTTCACAATAGTCTGCTACCTCACGATGTTACAATCACGCGACCTGCAAATGTTGCTCACATTCTGGCAGAGTGGCAAGTGCCGGTACCCTTTATTGAAATAGCTGTATGGAGTGCCGCATTACCTGTAATAAATCGTGAAGGGTTACTTTCTCATTTAGATGAAGAACAGGCTCGAATCGCTTCTCATCTTGTGAGTTTTATGGGCTTGCTAACAGAATACCGCCGACGGCCGGTTAAGTGCGAAATTAAGCTTCCGGTATTGAGTAATTTCTGGGACGAAGGTTTTTTCGTTCTCGTGGTAGCAATGTTCCTGGATGCGCTCCGTTATAGCGCACACTCTCATAAAAGGCATGATAAAAAAGAAATGGCACTCCAAGCCCGTATCATTTTCGATGCCATCGTATCCCAACACCTTGGTCTGCACTCAGTGCAAAAAGAATTACGTGATCTGGTGTTTCAGTGTGAAGATGGGCAACGGTATGCAGAGGTCAAGCAACGCATTGATAACCAGCGGCATATGCTCCGCCTAACGATAGAAACTATCGAGGCGATGGTAAGGAGTAAAGCAGAAGAGTATGGCATCTATGAATTGAAATTGCAGCATCAGATTGCACGTCCTTATATGCTTAAATCACCCAAATATAAAGGCCGACTTGATGCGTGTGATCTGGTTTCATTTGTAGCGATCCTGCCCGACGAGGATACTTGCTATCGTTTTCAGCGTCCATTACATATGCTTGGTAATGCTCATCCCGATCCAGAGGGGTATCATCCTCTCCATCACCGCATCCACATTGAGCCATATGGGCCTCTAAATTTCTATATCCGAACGCTCGAAAGTGATAAGGAATACAACTCTGGTGTGCTAAACCGCTGGCAGAATGGTGAGAAAAGGTTATTTGAGAAGGTGACTGACTTGATACCTCATAAAACGTCGCGTATCGTTGTCTATAGCAAGCATGGTGATCCCCATTTTCTTCCTTATAATGCAACACCAGTAGACCTGGCATATAGAACCAATGAAATGACGGGACATAGTTATAGCAAGGCATATGTCTTCGGCAAAGGGCTTGTTGAGCGTGATTATCCAATGGAAGATGGCGATATCGTCGAGATCATTACAGGGTATCGTGCCGAACCAGACCTGACATGGCTGGAGAGCGTGAAAACAACCGAAGCCCGCAAATTCATTCAACAGTGGGAAGCCCGACAAGCAGTGCATAATAATGACAAAAGAATCGCACCTAAAATACCTGCTCTATCTCAAGAGGATAAAGACATCACCGGAGCCGTAATCATTCCATCAGAATATGAAGGTACCATCTGTCATAGGTGCATTCATTGTAGGCCATATCCACCACAACATATCTGCGCCTATGTTACTCATCGTGGCCTTACCATTCACCAGGTCGGTTGTGCTAATATACATGACCGTATGCAAACAATACCAATTTCCTGGCGAGCAAGTAATGTACGCTCGGTTTCGCGAGTTTTAACTATAGAGGCATGGGATCATGCAGGTTTGCTACGCGAAATTTTTGAGAACCTGGCAGATTACAATATCAACATCATCAGACTTGATGCAAAAAGTCGGACAGATATGACCACGCACATTGTTATCTCTCTCCACGAGAAAAACCCGGAAATTGTTGAGAAAATACGCCATACACTGCACACAATGAGTGCTGTACAAAGTGTAATGGTTGATCAACCTCAGGAAACGGCTATCAGCGCCCCTTATGTTACTCGCACAGACGCGAAAATATTCAATCCATACACACTACAACCTGTTGCCAATCCTGGCATTTTCTTTGGGCGGCGCAATGAGATACATCATATCTGGAGGACATTAGAAAGCGGAGGACACCAGAATTCAATCCTGTTCTGGGGACAACAGCATATCGGTAAGACCTCCTTGCTCAGGCACTTCGAAGCACGTATACTGGAAGACCCAGCACCGTACTACGTACCTGTATACCTGTCAATGCAAAGCTGGCAACATCATCAAAGAATAAATGATCTCGTACTCTGGTTTGCGAGCCAGATGCACCAATCCCTGGCTCAGCTATCAACAAAACATCCATTTCACTTCCAACTACCAAAGATCAATTATGTACACTTACGAGATAACCCGGAAGATGCTCTTGAAAGTTACATTTATCAACTTCAGCAGGCCATAACTTCACAACAACTAATTGTGATGGTTGACGAGTTTCAGGGAATAAGGCAGGCACCAAATAACCAGGGTGAAGTGTTAATTAGTTGTCTGGAAAATCTTCTTGAAAATTTTCGCGATATATCTTTCATCTTTGCGGGATCAGGACGAAAAAGCTTCATACCCCACAGGCTCCAAAATCTTGCATCTGTCATTCCCTTAGGTGTTCTTGAACCCCAATCCGCGGAAGATTTGATACGATTACCCGTTCGACCGTTTATTTATGAACACAGAGTGGTTGAAAAGATTAAGGATTTGACACACTGCCATCCATATTATATTCATCTTATTTGCAGCAAAATAATAGATGATGCTATAGACCAACCGGTAACAAAGCGTGTTTTGACAGAAAAAGACTTCAATCTGGCCGTTGACACATTACTTTCTGGCAACGCCGGTATCTTTAGCCAATTACTGGAAGCCACATTCCATGGGGATATTGTCCTGGATACTCTTGCACGTTCACCTGCTTCAGCAGGCCACTATATGGAAGTAAGATCGCTGCTGCACCAATTACAGGAGAAATTATCTCAAGATCGCATACTTGATATACTGGATGAGTTGACGGAGCTTGAAGTGTTGGAACAATCACAGGAAGACAGTAATGTGTATCGTATACGTTTGCCATTATTGCAAAATTGGCTCCAAAAAAATCCACATTACCGGTAATACTGAGAGGAAAATATGCAACATAGCAGCTTCACAAATCCTTACGAGGGTCTTTTTCCAATTGAAACACCTGAAATGCTTTATGGTCGGCATGAGATACTTCGTCACATTTTCCGCCGCCTGTTTCAGACTAATTCTCCTCCATCCTTACAACTTGTTGGACTGGCACGTTTTGGCAAATCTTCGGTATTAAATGTTCTGAAATGCCTTAATGGCCGTGACTATTCCGGCTACTTTGTGAAGGAGTTCGGCCTGGAACAGGAACTTTTGAACAAAATCCTGGTAGTACATATGAATTGCGCGGGTTTATCAATGGATGAATCTTCCCAGTT
>DATGJV010000628.1:0-4091 GCA_035295005.1 Ktedonobacteraceae bacterium
AGTATACCCGCCCTCTTCAGGATCAGGATGAAGAATAATAGTGTACTGGTATGAACTCATGGCTTATCCTTTCAAAGTTTCTTTACCAAAGAATTATCTCGTCTGAATAAGTATACCATAGTACTATCTATTTGAATACTACCACCTGAAATAACAATTTTTGTTGACACCTTGCTTGCTAACAGGTATACTGAAGTAAGAAAGAGCCATCGGCAAAGTATAGTACTGAGGTAACAAATTATGGCAATTTTTCAACCCAACATCTTGATACAAAGTCATCAAGGATATCCTATTGCAGTTGTAGAAGTTAAAAACAGACAAAATTTATCGCCAGATGTTGCCGCCGCTTTCCGGCGTAATATGCTGGTACATGGATTACTCTCTAAGACACCCTTCTTCTTACTCACCTCGCAAGACACAGGTTTTTTATGGAAAGAGGCAAAAGAAGAAAATTTTGATGCTTTGCCTGATTATGAGTTTTCGATGGATAAGGTTGTATCGCGTTATATCAAACAGAAACCCGGCGAAAGACTTTATGAACCTGTTCTCGACCTCGTTGTTTTCCAATGGCTACTTGATTTAACAATGGATATGCAGAAACCTCTTGAAGAGCCAGAAAGAACTCTTACCCTTGCTGGCTTTAACGAGTCAATTAAAGGAGCTAAAATCATCGCTGAGGAAATTCAATGATTGTGTATGTTGAGTCTAATTTTGTTCTGGAAATAGCACTTGGACAGGAAAAAGCCCCAGCAGCAGAAACTATTCTCGCATTTGCAGAAACCCACAAGCTAGAGCTTTGCTGTCCAGGTTTCGCACTTAGCGAACCATTTGCAACTGTTACCGGACGTGGTAGGAAAAGAGAAGATTTAGGTAAATCGCTGACAGGAACATTACGAGAACTTCGCCGTTCAAAGCCACATGAAGAGGTAGTATCTGAACTTCAATCTGTACCGGCAATTCTGACAAATATTGCTAATAAAGAATTCAGCCTTCTTCAGTCAACGGTCAAGCGCTTACTTCACGTGAGCAAACTCATTGAATTGAATAGCGCCATTTACGAACAGGCAATAGGATACCAATTTTTCTTTGGCCTCTCACCACAGGATAGCTTCATCTACGCTTCAGTAATTTCAGATCTCATTCGTAGAGACCGTAAAGAACCCAAGTATTTTATCAGCCGTAACTGGAAGGATTTCCGCGATTTCAGCATAAAGTACGAACTAGAATCATATAATTGTCGGTATGTTGAAAATTTTAATGTGGGTCTTAGTCTCATACAGGGCAATATACCGGAGTAATAAGTATCATTCCGACACCGCCGGTAATCGCCTCAATATCCAGCGCAGACTGAACCCCTGGACGAGCAGGGTAAAGAACACGACGGCGAATGTAGCGAAAATCAGGGTCTGGCGCGATGGCACATCTAATGGGAGCGCCAGCACGAAGGCCATTGAGAGGGCACCACGCAAGCCGCTCCAGAAAATGACGACGCGCCAGGAACGCGGGACAAAGCTCCATAATGTGGCGGGAATCAGAGGTTGGGTAAGAGACGGCAGCATTAACACAACGACGAGGCGCGAGAGCAACACCGCGATAATGGCGATGCCAGCCGTCAAAAGCAGTGAGAGGGCCGCCGGTGAGGCCAGAAATGCCAGTGGATTCAATTGAATCCCCACCAGGAGGAAAAGGAGCGCGTTGGCAACAAACGCAATTACGCTCCAGAAATTATCCACCGCTTCTCTCGTTCGTTCGGACATCCCGATACGACGCCCGTAACTGCCCAGCACAAGGGACGCGAAAATGACCGCGAGGATACCGGATGTGTGCAGAGCATCCGCCAGCAGATAAATGCCATAAGCTGTAACAATTGTGATGGTTGTCTCGATCAATGGTTCGTCTATGATCCTGACAAGCTGGCTAAGAACATATCCGCAAATAAGACCGATAGCAGTTCCCCCACCGGCTTCCAGCAAAAACATAACAATGCCATTCAGCCAGGCCGCACCTGCTGAGATGGATTGACCATGCGCCGACAGCAGCACCAGTGCAAGGAATATCTGGTAGAACGCACCGGAAACGCCGTCGTTCAACAGACTTTCGCCCTCGATAATCGTCGAAAGGCTCACATTGACCTTTAACTGGCGGAACAATCCAAGCACCGCTACGGGATCGGTGGGCGACAGGATAGCGCCCAGCAAAAACGCCGTTCCCCAGTTCAGTTCCGTCAGAAAATTGAGCGGAACGGCAATCAGCAACAACTCCAACAATAATGCTGGCCCTATCAGCAGGAAAACATGCAGCCAGTTTTTCCGCAATTGCGCCGTCTCTATCGTCCAGGAGCCTTCAAAGAGCAGGGCGGGCAAAAATACAAATAGCACGAGCGACGGGTCCAGGTGAAGATTCGGCAGCATATTCAAAGTATTCGTAAAGATGCTAATGAGCAGACCAACAATGACAAGCCCAAGCGTGTAGGGAACAGCTAACCGCCGCATGACCAGGATGACGATCAATGCGATGAGTAAAAGGAGAACTACCAGGCGTACTATAGTTGTGATATCTGTCATGTGTTCTATCTTTGCAGCCGGCTCCGAACGGGCTGAAGCGCATCCCTACAGATTGACGCAAATCAAGCAGCGTTGTATGCTTACTATAACATAAGCGGTAGAGGTGAAGCATCAATTCCTATTTCTTCCTGATTTTGTTCGTATTCCTCCTCTCGCTCATCATCACGATGGGAGCCTCAGCGTGGTTTACACGCAGGTTGGAACACATTGCAGCATCACAGGATTTCTCGCCCGGTCTTTTAAGTTTGCTGGGAGCGTTGGGAGCCAATATCCCCAATTATGTCGCCTCGACGTTCGCTATTCTCAGTGGTCAGATAGCAACTGGCCTCGGTATTATCATTGGCTCCAATATTTTCAACATCGCCATCATCCTGAGCGTCGCCACATTTGCCGCCCCCAAAAAGCGCGGTATTGTGCTTACAAAAATGGAAGGGCAGGATGTACGCATTGTCGGCAGATACGCCTTATCCATTATGCTTACTATTTTGTTACTTATGTGGCTGTTACCTGGAACGCCGCTCAGCAATACACTCCATCTCCCTCTTCTTTCGCTACTCCTCTTGATTGCCACAGCTATTCTAACGTTGAGCATCGCCGCTCTGCTTACAGCGCACGCATTGAAACATAAGCCCGCATTATCTCATGAAGAATATGCGCACGCCACCATAGCATTACCTGCATCGGGGAGCCTTTCCAGAAAAACGCTTACCCGCTGGCTCGCTGAAATGGTAGTGGCGCTGGCAATCACATTGGCAGGTGTGGTTGTAATGGTACAATCGGGACAAACATTGAGCAGACTACTACACATGCCACCCGTAGTGGAGGGTCTGCTCATTCTGGCAATTGCCACATCTCTGCCCAATCTGGTCGTGGCATTTCTGCTGGCTCGTGCCAATCAAGAGAGCGCCTGTGTCGAGGAAGTTTTTAGCAGCAACAGCATTAATGCGACGCTGGGCATCGCGCTCCCGCTCCTCTTCTGGCATGCTGCCCTGAGCGATCACCTGCTCCTGCTGCTGGATACCCCGTTGATGGTTGCGCTAACCTTCGCGGCGTTAGTATGTGTACGCTGGCAACGGGTAAGCCGATTGACGGGGATGTTCTTATTATTGACCTATGGCATGTGGGTTGTCATACATGTGATGGCTTAAGTGAGTCCCTTCATCGTTCTAACGGTTCGTGTACATAGTAACGAAAGATACATATGATAGTAGTCTTAGTATCACCGCGTGATACAGAAGGTTTTAAATGAGGTGTTATTATCAGCCATAACCTCCGCTTGCTCTTGCTAATCTTGCTATGCGTTATCGTGGGCCTTGCCTTGATAGGTGTGGGTTTTGCCTATTCAAAAATCTTCGCCGCATTCATCGGCGCTTTTATTATACTGATAGCTGTTATCTTGCTTCCCTTGCTGAGGAAGAGAGGATAGAAACCATAAAAGGAGCCATTCTGAACATGATAGAATACTATAGTAAATCCATCGTGAGCGACTATCCCTCTTTTTAAGAAGTTGTAAGGTGTTTCATGGCA
>DATGJV010000629.1:0-2284 GCA_035295005.1 Ktedonobacteraceae bacterium
CTGCCGCTATTATCCACGTGTTCCAGTATGGAGACGACGCCGAACGCGCCCAGGTTCATGAAGGCGTAACAGAGCAGGTAGAAGAGGATGGCGGCAATGCCAACGGTTCCACCAACGACGACACCTATCAGAAGATAGCCAGCGTGTGCTATGCTGGAATAGGCCAGTAGCCGCTTGGTATTGGTCTGCACAAGGGCCAGGATATTACCGCCGATGATGGTTAGAACAGCGATAGCCCACACAATGGGCTGCCAGTCGGAAATTACCGGGCCAAGTACGATATCGAAGACACGCGCAAAGGCGATGATCGCGGCAGCCTTCGTGCCAACCGACATAAAGGCCGTCACTGGCGCGGGTGCGCCATCATAGACATCGGGTGTCCATGCCTGGAATGGGATGGCAGAGACTTTGAAAGCAAAACCAACGACCATCAAACCCATCGCGACAAGTAGCAATGTGTGAGTTGAGAAGCCTGTTGTTGCTACTAAAATGCCATGCCTGGTATTAGTGACCGCAGATAAAAAGCCTCGCACGTTGTTAAATGTCGTGCTACCCGTTGAACCATAGGTCAGGGCAATGCCGTAAAGCAGGATGGCGGAGGCAAACGAACTGAGCAGGAAATATTTCATGCCAGCCTCTTGCGAACCCACGCGGCGCGTGACAAAGCCACAGAGAATGTAGAGGGCCAGCGAGAGCATTTCTAATCCCAGAAAGATAACCAGGAAATTCAGGGCCGCTGACATCAGCAGCATGCCGATGGTGGCAAGCATGAACAGGGAGTAGTATTCGCCCTGGTGGACGAGATTGAGACGTTTGAGATAGGATGGTGAGAGCAAAATACCCAAAGCGCTCGCGCTCAGAATGATGACGTAGGCGTAGAGCGAGCCATAATCGGAGCCGATCATATTGTTGAACGCTGCTTGCTGGTCGCCAGCCACAAAGAGGACAATGGTCGCGGCAAAAGCTCCAGCAATGCCGAGCAAACTGAGCAAGGGCAAAACGACAAAGTTTGTGGGGCCACTATCTTTTGTGCTGGCTCCCGAACGCGGCAGCAGCAGGTCAACCAGCATGACGATGAGCGTCATTATTGCCATGACCAGTTCTGGCGTGATGCGCCCCCAATCGGCGGCGGTGACTGTAAATATGAACGTCATAGTACGAATACCTCTTACCTGATGAACGCGGTTCCAAGATTTTGCAGCGTATTAACTACCGATGGCTCCATCAAATAGGTCAATGGTGCTGGTTGAAAGCCGATATAAAAGATGAGTAAGAGCAGTGGCAAGAGCGGCATAAACTCACCCAGCCCAAGATCACTCAGCGTCCCTTTGCGCAATGCTGTGGCAACAACGCCGGAAGTCTGGAGTTGCCCCTCCATGACACCCTGGAAGAAACGTATCATATACCACGCGGCAGGAACAACTACGGCGGTACCCAGAACACCGAAGATAGCACTGCTACGGAAGACACCCAGCAGCGTGATAAATTCACCGGCGAAACTGTTTAACCCTGGCATGCCGAGCGATGAAAGTGCCGCGATGAGCATCACCGTTGCCAGTACTGGAATGCGTACCGCCAATCCTCCAAAGTCGCTGATACGGCGTGTACCTGTGCGCATCTCGATAAAACCGACGATGAGGAAGAGGGCAGCCGTGGTGATACCGTGGTTGATCATTTGCAAGACGGAGCCTTCGACGCCCTGAATATTGAAGGCGAAGATGCCCAGTACGATAATGCCCAGGTGGCTGATACTGGAATATCCCAGCAAGCGTTTGAGATCGGTTTGCACGAGGGCCAGTACCGCACAGTAGAGAATGCCGATGACCGCGAGGGTGCTGAAGAGTGGAGCCAGCGTGTGCGCTGCCTGTGGGAAGAGTTGCAGACAGAAGCGCAACAAGCCATACGCGCCGGTTTTCGACATTGCTCCTGCCAGCAAGGCTGTCACGGGTGCGGGTGCTTCACTATACGCGTCGGGCAGCCAGCTATGGAACGGTATCAGTGGCACCTTGACGGCGAAAGCGGCGGCGAAGGCCAGCAACAACCAGATTTGCACGTTGCTGGAAAGTCCACCGCTTAGCAATGTAGCGAGGTCAAGTGTGTAGCCGCCGCCCGCCGCTTGCTGGTGATAGTAGCCAAGCGCGATGATACCCGCCAGCATCAAGAGACTACCGACCGATGTATAGAGAACAAACTTGAAGGCCGCATAAATTCGGCGCTCGCCACCCCAGGTGCCAACCAGGAAATAGGCCGGTATCAGCATCACTTCCCAGAAAATATAGAACAG
>DATGJV010000630.1:0-4005 GCA_035295005.1 Ktedonobacteraceae bacterium
CTTCACGCACGAGTCCTAACAGGAGGTGTTCGGTGCCTATGTAGGGATGTTTCAAGTCGAATCTGTTTCTGTTGCTCACCCGTCAAGCTCCTTCTTTCTGCACATTCCCTGCTCATGGCCCTACGGGACTGCACTGGAGGCGAAACTACAAGGTTCATTCAACGCGAGAAATGTTCGATTATGCCAAACACAGCATATCACTTCCATAGAAAGAGGCGCAAATGGCCTTGACAGTGATACCTCTCACGTAAGAAAATAAGGGAAAGAATATTGTAGGGGTAGCGAATGCAATTTCGTTCTCAAGTAGCAGAGATGGTCGCTCAAGTTATGCAAACCGCTATTGTTTTCCTCGTTCGTTTTAATATAATCACACATTCACATATGTCACTTTTGAAGCATCCTATTCGTCATAAGGGAAGAAGAGATTATCGGGCAGAAGGCCAGTATGCAACAATATAACACACATACAACTACAGACAATATAGCTCCGGCAACGAACGGCACCGATGCCGTTCGGTATACAACGGGCAGACCAGATGCCGCACAGGAGGCAGCGCGTGCCGCCGAACGTACCCGTTTGCGACAGGGCATTATGCATGTGCGCATCCGTCACTTTTACTGCACGCTGGAGGAGTCGTTTGACCTTTCTCTACGCGGACAAGCGTTTGTCGTGGGTACCGGCATGGGGCGTCCGAACGAACCGGGGCGGGTGATTGATGCCTCGCCCGCGGCTTTGCGACTGGGCATCACCCCCGGTATGCCGCTGCGCCGCGCCCATCGTATCGCGCCGCGCACCCGCTTTTTACCCGCGTCCTATGAACGCTATCAGCCAGTCTTGCAGAAGTTACGCGAGCGGTATCGTGCCTATTCGCGTATCATCGAGTCGGTGCCTATCGCGGACGCCTATATTGATTTACGCGGCTGCGAATTGACCTTTGATTCGCCCGTCACACTGGCAGAACGCCTCTGCGCCGAAATCGCCGAGATGGGTCTGACAGCGATGATTGGTGTCGCCAACGGGAAAGCTATCGCCGAACTGGCTTCACTGATGAGTCGCAAAGATGGTCGTGTCGGCGTACTCTATATCCCACATGGGCGCGAAGCCTCGTTTGTCCAGACGCTGCCGCTCTCGATGCTGCTCCAACTGCGTGCCGCCGGCATGGGTACCCCGACAGCTTTGCCGGAACTGGGAGAACAGGAAGAGAAGGAACATAACGGCTCCCGCCCACCAGAGGTGGAGGGTAAGAGCGAGCAGGTAGATGCCGTGGCAGTGGCGGAAATGGTAGCACACCTGAGAGATTTTGGCGTTACCACGTTCGCGCAGGTCGCTGCCTTGCACGAAGAGGGATTGCGCCGCCGCCTGGGGCGTCTCGGCTCCTGGGTCTACGCGGTGGCTTGCGGTGAGGATGCCAGCCTTGTTGTTCCCGACGCCCCACCGCTCAGCCAGAATGCCCGCGTGCGCTTTACCCATCCCGCCGACGCCGATGAAACCTGCGCCTCCATTCGCCGCCTGGCCGACTATCTGGGCGAGCGATTGCGCGAGCAACGCTTGAAGGGACAGGTAATTGCACTCATGCTGTGGTCAAACCGCCAGCGCCGCGAGACCCGCAGACTGGTGATGGGCGAGGAGGGCGAAGAGGTCGCGGTCACCTCCGCCGAAGAGACCCTCGGCGGCCAGATGGTGCTGACCCGCCATACCGACGACCCCGATGTGATTGCCCATCACGCCCTGATGCTGTTCGCGCATTACCACCGTCCGGCAAATAGATACCTGCAAGTACAGCTACGCATCGGCGATATCGTTGCTGTAACGCAAGCCTACTATCCACCCCTTTCCCGTTCGCGAGGACACGCTACGCGCAAGTTATAAGAACAACAAAAAGCATCATGATGCTTTTTGTTGTTCTCTTACCTTTTGCAACATTGCTAGCTCTTGTTTGCCGCGTGCTTCAAGTTCTGCTTTCCATTCATCTTTGTGCCCGCGCATTGCCTTTTCGAGGATGTGCGCTACAGCTAAATTGCGATACCACTTGTGGTTGGCTGGCACGATATACCAGGGGGCTTCGTCCGTGCTGCACTTCGAGAGAGCATCCTCATATGCTTGCTGGTAATCATTCCAGAACTTGCGCTCGGCCCAGTCGCTAGCGGAAAGCTTCCACGCCTTGTCTATATCCTGCTCGCGGGCCAGCAAACGTCGCTCCTGCTCATCATTACTGATATGGAGAAAGAACTTGAGAATGATGGTGCCACTATTCACGAGCAGTTTCTCAAAGTGATTAATCTCGTTATAGCGACGTTTCCATACCTCCTCCGGCACAAGATTGTGAACACGCGCTACCAGCACATCCTCGTAATGGGAACGGTTGAAAATACCAATCATGCCTTTTGCCGGTGTCACTTTGTGGACTCGCCACAGAAAATCGTGACTCAATTCTTCGGGTGTTGGTTCTTTGAAGGAATGTACATAGCACCCTTGCGGGTTGATCTGCGACATGACATGACGAATCGTTCCGTCTTTTCCGCTTGTGTCCATCCCCTGTAAGACGATCAACATGCTACACTGTTGTGCTGCGGCCAGCAACTCTTGCAAGTCGCTCAGTTCACTGCTCAACGCCTGGATTTCCTGTTCCGCCTCATCATGACTATTATGCTTATCGGTATAATCTGGATCGTAATCCTTCAATTTGACGTTTGTTCCCTCGTCAATTTTCCACGCGAATTCCATAGCTGTAACCTTTCAACGTAGTTACGTATGATATTTGATATGTACGTAGTATAGCAGAAAGCTGCCAATTTTTCTTATTAAGAAACGATAGTGATATATCTTGATACAAGGCTATACATCATTACTTGTGTTTTACCCCACATAAACTATGCATTATTATACAATCAAAGTTAAATTGTAACCAGATAAAGGTTATTCATTAACTGAACTATAGGAGAATTTGATACAATTTCTCCTTGACTTTTAACGGGAGGTAATGCTACTATCATCTTTGTGGGGAAACTTGAAATATCGCATTTTCTCTGGTGCCTTGTGCGCGGAACACGGTTTGCGGTATTCGATATTTTATACAATAAATGTCGAAACCGATAACCTGCCGGTAGCATAGCGGATATCAAGCTATAGAGTAGAAGTACCGTCGGTACATGAACCTGTTATTATTTTCCTGTTTTCTTCTACTCATCATTCCCCATCATCGTATCCTTGCGCTTTCCTTGATCCTGGACAGTCATGTCCAATCTGTCTTACTGTGAACCATTGATGTTTCATCGTCTCAGAAAACATCAACAGGTTCCAATGTCTCTATTGAGGCATAAAAGGAGTCGCTCCTATCTCTCTTTCTATGAGGGATTTGAGTTATATTCTGGTGATACCGGGGTATCACAGGCGAATTCCCATTTCAAAGCAGAAAGGGGGTGTTCTGCAAAAAGGTAAGTCAGTTCTCGCGATCACATTGATTGAAAAAACTTTGTAACGTTGTATACGCAGTGAAGTTTCATTTGAGTTTTTAGGAGAGGCGCAGCATATGCAAAAAAAGTACAGAATGTACCTGTTCTCCTTCCTGGTACTCGCCGCGCTCATCGCGAGCGTGTTTAGTGTCGGCTTTGCATCGGCAAAGCAGCAACATGTTAGCAGCGCCAAAGCTGGTAATATTGTATTGGGAACTCCATTTAACACGGGCGTTGTCAAGCCGCATGTAGTCAACATGAGTAAAATACCGGCGGCAACACCAAAACAGGTGAGCCAGAAGCAACGTCTGATACCATTCCGTTACCCTGGCGGTCAGGCAAAATACGCGGCTCTCAAAGCTGCCGCCGCTCATAACCCTGGGGCTCCAGCAGTGGCGCATCCATTTTCTTCGATGGGCAGTGTCTCACCCAACACGCCTCCTACTTTGAAGAGTTTCAACGGTATGGCTGACTCGGCGACTATTTGCCCGTACTTCGGTGGTTGCCAGCCTCCCGATATGGCGCTAGCCACATCAAACATGTGGGTGTTAC
>DATGJV010000631.1:0-3385 GCA_035295005.1 Ktedonobacteraceae bacterium
TGCGTCAACGCTCCATGCAAGTGAATACCGCTAATACCGAGATTCAACAGATGCGAACCGGCTGGAAGCTGCTTATACAACAACGGCACATACCCTTGCGTTGCCGGTTGGTCGCTGCCAACGCCAACAGCATCAGATGCCCCTAACGCGACATAGGTAATTGGGCCTGCTGGCAAATGTATTTTTGGTACCGCCAGTACAGGCGTACCGTGTGTCGTTGTCGCTATTGGACTCGTCTCCGTGCTGCTGTTCGTTCCTGATGCACAACCGACAAACAGGACAACAGCGATGAGCAAAAGGCAGAGCAGAACACCCAACCTACCGGCACGATGCAATGCATCATGCCGGTAGGTTGGGTGTTCTGCTCTGCAATTCGACTTAGTTACCATGTTCAACCAGTTCTAGTTTGCCAGTGTTGATATCAATCACCGCGCCATGCACGGGAATTTTTGGCAGGTACGGGCTGGTGCGAATTGCCTGTACCGTTTCTTTCACATTGATATGCACATCAGAAAAAGCGCCTATCCAGCGCACAAGCCCATCAACATCGCCCAGGCCCTCACGCTCGATCAACTGTTGTGGGTCTACACCCAGTGCCTGCATTGAGGCTATGACAACATCCGGGTTGACATGCGACAAACCACATTGCGTATGCCCCACGACTACGACCTCGCGCACACCGAGCAAGTAGATAGCACCCGCCAGAGAACGAATGAGATCGTTGCCGCCCTGTTCCCGCTCAGGCATAGAAATTGTTGCGCCCGCGGTACGCAGCTCTACCACATCACCGCGTTTCAAGCCTAACGCAGGCTCAAACATCTCGACCAGTCGGCAATCCATACAAGTCACAACAGCTGTATGTTTGCGCGGCGCATGCCCTATTGTTGGCGGATGTTGCTCATTCACAAAGCGTTCATTACTCGCCAGAATTTCTTCAAGCATATAAATCATTATCCTTCTTATTATTCGCCGGGAATGGATGAATAAGCGGCCTTGCCGTCAAAATTGTACAGATTCTCTGTTTTGATGCAATCAAAGCCAGCTTCATTGACACGTTGCAGTACAGCAATGACCTGCGCCGGGGTCACGGTCTCGCCACGTCGGGGAGCCATGAAGCGACAGCGCCAGTGGTCGGTGCAGAACGTTTCGGCCATGCCATGCGGCCAGACCCTGGCACCACGGTTGGTAATCGCCACCAGTTCGAGGCTAGTATCACTCGTATGTTTGAGATGCTCGCCTAACGTTTCGGGGCTACCTTCGTTCCAATCCAGGAAAACGTCAGCTCCCACCAGTGTCTTCTCTTCATATGCCCCGGTAAGACCAGTAAAGTCGCTAGAGAGGTGTTGCGGCGCGGAACTATAGCTCACCGCTTTGAGCGTCTGCGGCTTCTGCCCAAGACGAGCGATCACCGCGTCCGCGAACTCTCTGGTACCGACCTTCTGCTTGCTCACCCCTTCAACATAAATGTCGTAGGTGTGAATGCCGTCTTCAAGCGTGCGCAACCAGGCGTTATGCACATTGGTGGCAACGTCGGGCTGATTGATATGCACCAGCATCATGACGGCACCGAGCAAGAGGCCGGAAGGATTGGCGACGTTTTGACCTGCGCGGCGCGGCGCGGAGCCATGAATCGCCTCAAACATAGCGCAGGCGTCGCCGATATTGGCTGAACCGGCCAGACCAACGGAACCGGCAATCTGTGCCGTCACATCCGAGAGGATATCGCCGTACAGATTGGGCAACACAATTACATCGAAGGCTTCCGGCGTATCCGCAAGTTTCGCGGAACCAATATCCACAATCCATGTCTCATTGATGATATCGGGGTATTCGATGGCAATTTCGCTGAACACCTTATGGAACAGGCCATCGGTCATCTTCATGATATTATCTTTCATGAAGCAGGTTACTTTTTTGCGGTTGTGACTTCTGGCGTACTCGAAGGCGTAGCGCACAATCTTCTCGGAGCCGGGACGACTGATGAGTTTGAGGCTCTCCACCATATTCTGTGTCTGGCGGTACTCAATACCAGTATACAGGTCTTCTTCGTTCTCACGAACGATGACCACATCCATCACCGGGTGCTTGGTCTCGACAAATGGATAATACGATACACAGGGACGCACGTTCGCATACAAACCAAAAGCGGTACGAGTTGTTACATTGAGGCTCTTGTAGCCACCGCCTTGCGGTGTCGTAATCGGAGCCTTGAGAAACACTTTGGTACGGCGCAGCGATTCCCACGCGCTCGGCTCAATACCGGCGCTGATGCCGCGTAAATAGACTTTTTCGCCGACTTCAATCTCTTCAATCGAGATACGCGCCCCGGCAGACTGAATGATATGCAAGGTGGCGGCCATAATTTCCGGCCCAATGCCATCGCCATACGCAACGGTTATCGGTGTATTTTGTGGATGTTCTGTCATAACTGTTCTTTCCCAACTTCTGAGTTGATAGGCTTTTGTTGTGCCTTCAGTGTAGCATAGCAACGGCACTTGAGACAAGTAGACTATACGTTTCAGCAAAAATCTGCTATAGTTAAGTTACAACAGTTTGAAGTACGATTGTATAAAAACAGGTAGAATGGCATAGCATTGAACGAGAGCAATAAACCAGGGGAATCGGAGGGCCTGGACAGCACCCAACAGGGCTATCTCGGCAACAGCCCACCTCCAGATACACCGCCTGGGAAAGGGAAACGCGCCTGGGTTGACCGACCTGAACAATTGCTGCATGCAGTCAGCGTCCTCGCGCAAGCTTCTGTTGTCGCCGTTGACGCAGAGTTCACGCAGGTACGTTCGCGTATGCAGGTTGATACCGCCACCATCTCACAACGTCTTGCCCTGCTGCAACTGGCAGTTGAGGAGGAATGTTTTGTTGTGGATGCCTTGCGCCTGCACGACCTTTCTCCCTTAAAGGCCGTCGTTGAAAACCCCGCCATTGTTATCTTGCTGCATGGCGCAGGCGCGGATTTGCGCGTGATGGCTGATCGCGACCTCAACGTTCTCCACTACTATGACCTGGAAGCCGCCAGTCGCTCTATCTTCGGACAGCACGAATCGTCGTTGGCCGCGATGTTGCAGCGTGCATTGCATGTCCACCTGGATAAAAGTCTACAGCGCACCGACTGGTCGCGCCGCCCCTTGCCACCCGCAATGGTAGCCTACGCGGCGCGTGACGCGGAAATGACGCTGGCACTCTACCGCTGGCTGGCAAAACATTACAGTTGGGCATTGCAATTACACGACTATACCAGTACGTTCGAGCCGGTCGCCTCCTGGATTGAACCGTTTTTACGCGGCACATCGTCCGTTTCAGCCGAAACTGCCGTCGCGGAAGCAAAAGCGCAGGGCATCATTCTCAGCAATGCACAAATCGTTGGCGA
>DATGJV010000632.1:0-3209 GCA_035295005.1 Ktedonobacteraceae bacterium
CAGAAACGAGGGGAGATATTTTGCCAGCGACAGGGGCGTTGGTGGCACTATACAATAGGTACACAGGGTGACCCGCGGGTCGCTGCTACTGCGTGCCACAAAAATCACATGTCCTTTAGGAGCCTGCGGACTCCCGCGTAAAAAGTGCATATCCATTAGAAATGTTCCTCTCTCACAAGCCCTGTCTCCTGCCTTCTGTCTGGAGTACCAGTGGCGTGCCTCTTAATAATAAGCTGTTTTCCTGTTTGTGGCAAGATGCCGTCTCAATTCAAATTACCCCTTTGCGTAATTGCCCTAATCGTCTGAGCAGGTCTTTATTGGTGCGTATCTCATCCTCGGTTATATTAGCGCCACTGGTTTGAATGGTCTCTTCATACGCTTTGAGATGTTGGATGATTTCCTTTGCCCCAACAATGCGCGTCACGTTTTGTAAAAGCATACGCGCTCGCTCATCCGCGTTGCGCCGCACATCGGTAATCGCTGCTTGCGCATAAAGTTCAATATACTGGTGTAAGAATAAGCTCCATTGTTGCGGTGTACTCAAGGTATGTATCACTCGCTCAACAAGCGCGATAGCCTGTTGCAGTTCTCTGGCGGCGTTATCAAGCTCCAGGCGTGCCAGGAAAATACCGGCACGCTCATAATGAGCGTCAGATTCGCCCAGTGGCTGCTGCTGCTGTTGATAAAGAAGTAGTGCCTGGGCAATAAGCGCCTCTGCCTCCTCTAACTCATCTTTATCGCGCTGTGCCAATCCTTGCGCAAGCAACACATCCGCTTTACCGAGCGCATCATCACTCTGATTAAAACGGAGCAACGCCTCATCGCAGCGTTGGATAGCTTCATCCCATTGTGTCTGTCCAATCAATACCTGTGCAACGCCGAGAATAGCATCACCGTCACCACTGGTACTTTCTACCTGTTGGTACTGCTGTCCCGCCTCTAGAAACGTGATCATTGCCGTTTCCAACTCCCCACGTGCCAGTTGTACCCGTGCCAGACCCAGTACCGCGTCCGCCGCCAGTAATGGTTCCTGTTGTGCGGTGGCCTGTGCATAGGCTCCGTTAAAGCGTTGCTCGGCCTGTGTATAGTCGCCCACGGTCAATAGCAATTGAGCTTCTGTAACGAGCAATAGAGGAGTGAGTTGAGCCGAAAATGGGCTGCTGTGTGCCGCTTCCAGGGCCTTTGCCAACTGCGTTTGTGCCTCGTCAAGCCGCCCGTTCAATGTCGCGAGGCTGGCCTGTTGTGCTTCTGCTCGCACTATTAGAAATGTCTCACCAATTTGCCTCATCTGCTCTTGAGCATCGTGATAGTGAATAGCGGCCAGCGAAAACTTGCCTTGCTGGCGGTACACATCGCCAATACTTAAAAGTGTACGCCCTTCGACGAACTCGTTATGCACCGTCCGTGCCTGCTTGCGTGCATCCTCTAACGTCTGCAAGGCTGTTGATAGGAAGCCGCGCCGTCGCTGAATTTCGCCAAGCCCTGCTGCTGTCTCTGCCTGCCCCACGCGAAATGCCACCGCTTTATACGTGCGAAGCGCCCTCTCCATCAGCGAATTTGCGTAGGTCAGTTGACCACGGCGTATTTGAATCTCACTCAATACCCGGCTCACATTTGCTACGCCGAGCGCGTTGCTCTTATCTATATAGACCTGTTGTGCCAGTTGTGCGCTTGCCAGCGCCTGCTCTATCTCACCCCGATTTTGCGCAACCTCGGCTAGACCGAGATTCGCATCCGCCCCACCCAACTCGTATTCTATCGGCTTTGAGCGTGTCAGTGCGTTCGCGAACGTGTCTGCTGCTTCCTCAAATCGCTGCTGATCGAGGTACGTATGCCCCAGCCCTACCAGTGTATCAACTATCCCATACGGGTCTCGATTCGCCTCGTATACTTCCAATGCTCGTGCATAGTTCGCTTCAGCTTCCGCGAATTTGCGCGTAAGTTGCTGTGTATTCGCGAGGCTACTCACCGCATCTGCTTCGTTCATGGTATCGTTGGCTGTGCGGAAGAAGGTGATAGCTTGCTGGTAATAATCTGAAGCGTGGCTGATATTGCCGTGCTGCAATTCAATATGGCCCAGCGCCAGGGCTGTATTTCCCTGTCCCTTTGCATTGTTTTGCTCAATATAGAGACGCTGCGCATGTTGATATGCTTCCAATGATCTATCAATATGGCTCTGCTGTCGTTCCAGGTGTCCAATGGCGAGGAAAGCATTCGCTTCACTTAATGGTCTGCCCGCTTCTTTATAGAGATTGATCGCACGTCGGTAACTTGTGACCGCCTGCTCGATAAGATTGTTCTCGCGCTGCATGTCCGCGAGTAGCGAGCGACTATCACCGGCCCGTTTCAAGTCGCCAACCTGTCGGAACTGTTTCTCCGCTTCGACGAAAGCGTTGGCAGCGGTCTCGAAATTGCCCGCGCTAAAAGCGTCAATGCCTTCTTGCAAACGCTTTTCCGCGATGGATGTATCCTGAGTTGCCATGATGAATTTCTCTATCCTTACACAGTGTTTTGGTTGAGCTACATATCTTCTATCCTGCATCCACTATCCACACCCATTGTAATGTGTGCAACCAATAAAGTCAAAAAACAGCTAGGATTGGCACGACCGTTGTGGTAGAATAGGTGCTAGAAGCGGATAGTACCGGATGCCGTAAACTCTCTACCGTCATTATTTCTCAGTAATAAGGAGTACGCAAGCATGAACGAAGATACTCTATCTCGTGTGGATCTCTTTGCAAACCTGGATAAAAAAGAACTACAGGTACTCTCACGGGGCTGTCAGGAACGCCATTTTAGCGCCGGTTCAACCATTCTTTCTCAAGGCGATTCTGGTGTGGGACTGTATGTTATCAAAAGCGGAAAAGTGCGTATTTTGCACACCAGTAGCCCCGATCGTGCAGAAGAAGAAATTGCAACCGCCAGTGCGGGAGATGTGATAGGTGAAATGTCTCTGCTCGATGATTTACCACGCTCAGCCAGCGTTGTCGCCGTAGATGATGTCACAGCATTGGTACTTCCTATCTGGGAATTTCGTACCACGCTGCAAAGCCATCCTGACATCGGCTTAAAATTGCTTTCCGTCCTCAGCCGTCGCTTGCGTAAAGCCGAGAATCGCAGCCACGAGTAAACAACTGATTTCAGACGCACAAAAATGAAACAACCCATCTGAAGGGCTGTTTCATTTTTGTGTGTCTGAAACGGGTGTG
>DATGJV010000633.1:0-2624 GCA_035295005.1 Ktedonobacteraceae bacterium
CGTGAAGCTGGATCAAAATTTGACATCACGCTCTATGCCACTGACGACAATGAAGGCATTAAGCTTGAACTCCTCTATAATACCGACCTTTTTGACCAGGCTCGTATTCTTGCTATGCTCCGCCAGTTCGCTCATCTCGCATCCCAGGTTCTCAATGTTGAGGCAAAGATCGCTGGCTTCTCTCTTGTTGCTCCTGTGGAGCGCGGGTTCTTGCCCGATCCAACCGCTCCTCTCTCTGATCATTGGGTTGGCAGTGTACAGGAACTGTTTGCACAGCAGGCGCAGCGCATGCCAGATAACCTGGCGGTGATGGACGCGACCGAAAGCATCAGTTATCAGGAACTCGATGCGCTCAGCAATCGCCTTGCTCACTATCTCTGCGCATCTGGTATCATCACGGGAGATGTTGTTGCCATCTATGCCCACCGGAGCCTTCCATTAGTCGCGGCCGTGTTTGGTGTGCTTAAAGCAGGTGCCACCTGTCTCATCCTCGATCCTGCCTATCCACCCGCACGCCTCATTGAGTATATGGCTGCGGTAAACCTGCGCGGCTGGTTACACATCCAGGCCGCCGGCCCCCTTCCCACGGCATTGGAAGCATTCCTTACAACCTCCGTGTGTCGTTGTCGCTTTGAGCTTCCCCGGCGCGTCAGCGATCTTCATGCAGTACTGGCAACTTATTCTCCCAGGTCTGTCGGTGTTGAGGTGGGCCCAGATGATCTCGCGTTCGTCACCTTTACCTCTGGCTCAACCGGACAGCCAAAGGGGGTTCTCCAGCGCCATGGGCCATTATCTCATTTCTTACCCTGGCAACAGCAGCGCTTTGGTTTTCGGGAGGAAGAGCGGTACAGTTTGCTTTCTGGTCTGGCGCACGATCCGTTACAGCGCGAAATCTTTACCCCGTTGTGCCTGGGTGGAACTATCTGCATCCCCTCACCTGAGTACACAGGCTCTCCAGGCTATCTGGCTGAGTGGATGCAGCAACAGGCAATCAATATCGCACAGTTCACACCGGCAATGCTACAACTGCTCACACAAAGCGCGTCAGATGTTGCGGCCCCGGTTACATTGCCAGCACTGCGCTACGCTTTCATGGTCGGCGAGGCGCTCACACGGCGTGAGGTTGCCAGATTGTACGCCCTTGCTCCTTCTGTTACCTGTGTCAATTTTTACGGTTCTACTGAAACACACCGCGCCCTGGGCTATTTCGTTATCCCCAGAGCGGAAATCCTCGCTTCCCAAAACGCTCAATCAGCGAGGACCACTAGAGAAATCATTCCCCTGGGACAGGGCATTCAGGATACTCAGTTGCTCGTACTCAACGATGCACGGCAAGTAGCAGCTATCAGCGAACTTGGCGAGCTGTACATTCGCAGCCCGCACCTGGCTGCAGGCTATCTGAACGATGCGCCGTTGACCGGAGAACGCTTCATTATCAACCCTTTCACAGCTATTGCCAGCGACCGCCTGTACCGGACGGGTGATCTTGGTCGCTACCGGCCCGATGGCAACGTTGAATACGCTGGCCGCAACGACCAGCAGGTCAATCTGCGTGGCTTCCGTATCGAACTGGCCGAGATTGAGGCGGTCCTGGGGCTGCACCCGGCAGTGCGTGAGGCAGTCGTGATGCTCCGGGAAGATACCCCGGAGCAGAAACGTCTTGTCGCCTATGTCGTTCCTGCTCAGACACACTCACATGCGTCATTGAGCAGCGAACTCCGTGATTTCCTGACCACGCGCCTTCCGGCTTACATGTTGCCATCCGTATTTGTACCTCTGGATTCTTTGCCATTAACGCCCAATCGTAAAGTGGACCGCCGGGCATTACCTGCACCGGAATCTGTTCTGCCAACTTTTGAGCCTGCAGGCGCACCTCGTACTCCGATGGAAGAGATTCTGGTCGGAATCTGGGCCAGAATGCTTGGTCGGGAGCAGGTTGGCATCAATGATAACTTCTTCGATCTCGGTGGTCACTCCCTCTTAGCTACTCAACTCCTGGCACGTATAGACGAAGCATTCCAGCAAAAGGTGTCACTGCGCACCCTCTTTGAGACCCCTACCATAGCTGGACTTGCTGCCTATCTTGAGCGACATCGTACAGGCAAGACAAACCACAGGCGGCAGACAATTCGTCCTCTGTCGTCGAGACTCTCGGAATCGTATCAGGGCAATACCTCTCCAGAGCAGTCGGCGGACTTCTCTTTTGACCGTTCCTTGCTATCCAGTGCCAGATATATGTTCCCGCTCTCATTTGCACAGGAACGCCTGTGGTTCCTCGATCAACTCGATCCAGGTAACGCTGCCTATACCATCTCGGCACAATTACATATTGAGGGAAAGTTGCTGGTCAAAGCTCTGCAGGATAGTGTGCATGCCCTGGTACAGCGCCATGCTAACTTGCGTACAACCTTTGTGACCTTGCAAGGTCATCCCGAACAGGCTATTGCCTCCTCTTTGAATGTCCCGCTTTCTGTGCTGGATTTCAGCGAATTGCACGGAGCTGAACAACAGTCTCAGGTCCAGCATTGTTTGCAAGAAGAGGCGCAACGTTCTTTCGATCTGGCGCGTGGCCCTCTCTTTTCTCTCATCCTCCTGCGGCTTGGTTCTGAAGATCACCTCTGTTT
>DATGJV010000634.1:0-5195 GCA_035295005.1 Ktedonobacteraceae bacterium
CGCGTTTTCGCGCTTCCCGCTCTGGGTACGCACGCTCTTCCGCGCCCAGGAGGTCAACCCCACGCTGCGTAGGATGGAACGTACCATCGTTTACCGCTATGAGAACGCAAGCTCGGAACCACGATCCTGAGTCGGGTGAAATGGAAAAAACGTATGGTTTGAGATCCCCGCAGACTTACCCTACGCGCCCTGAAGAGCCAGCCAGCTAGAATATGCAAGGGGTGTGTGTTATACTACGTGTTAGACACTTATACACTTCTTCACGCGGGAGAACAAGTGACCAGTAACAACTAAAAGCTTGAGGCAAGGAGTTTCTGTGATGAATGAACTCGTCGTGCTGGAAGAAGTAGCCCCTTAGTCCAGCATTCACCGGGAGTACCTGGCACTATGACGGAGGGAATAGAGAGCATGCATTCACGTTATACGACGTACACACAGCGTCTCATCGATGCAATACTGAGCAGCCCCGGTGAGACCGACCCCGCACTCCGGAAAGCGGTGAAAGAGTACTCGTCGCTATTCAGCTCACACGCTTCCATGCCAGTTGACCAGATGCCCGCAGCATTGAATACCTATGTCAAAAAAGTCGCACTTCATGCCTACAAGGTCACCGAGGAAGATGTCGAGCGCCTGCGAACGGCGGGCTACAACGAGGATGCCATTTTCGAGATCACCCTGAGCGCAGCGCTGGGAGCTGGGATGACCCGGCTGGAGTCTGGTCTGGCTGCCTTGAAAGGAGGCACACATGCGGCTCAAGACCATTGAGAGCGTGAGGCGGGACGAGCCCGTGTCTGATATCCGGCGCATCCTGTCCTATCGCCCAGAGGTATTTGGCCAGCCCTTCTCAGCCTACCTGGAGGCCGTACTGCGCGGACCTTCGGACTGGAGCATTGGCGAGCGCGAGTTGTTCGCCGCCTTCGTCTCCCGCCAGAATCAGTGTAGCTATTGAACAGGAGCCCACGGCGCAGTTGCGTCACAAGTGCTCAGCGCTGGGCTGGTCACAGCAGTGCTGGATGATTGGCGAACCTCCCCGATTGATGAGAAACTGCGCTTGACTTTCGGCTTGCTGGAGAAGGTCACGCTGACTCCCTGGGAGGTCGGGTCTGAGGATGTCACTCCACTCCGTGCAGCAGGGATAAGCGAACAGGCCATCGAGGACGCCCTCGTTGTTTGTGCGCTTTTTAACATCATCGACCGGATGGCTGACGCGCTCGCTGTGGCGATCCCATCCGCAGAAGGCTTCGTTCGGACGGCCGAGCGGTTGTTGGAGCACGGCTATCTGTAAGGCGCTCTCTCTTAGATGGCTTTACCAAAACTGCCTGGTACATTGAGGCCGAAAGTCGCACGGCAACACTCTGCTCCGCCGCGGCCGTCTCAGCATCGAGCTGCAATAACCTTTCTCCGCCCGATAGTGTGGCATGGACTGCTGGTACGGGCGCTCGTAGAAGTGCTGATAGGCTCGCGGAGGACCGGTGTTATGTCACCGGAAGAGGTCGAGCACCTCGTTGACTATTTCGTCTGTCATCGCCCGGTACCCATCAATGTGGAGCGCTGGCTCGCTTCGCACCAATCTGTGTTCTACCTGGCGCCTGTACCACCCGCCTCCCGTGATATGCAGCAGGACCAGCGCGTTCCTGTCCACCTGCCCGGATGCGAGAGCCTGAAACAGACTGGCAAAGGCGACCCCGGCCGCCGGGTCGATATCGATCCCTTCAGCGGCTTCAAAAAGTGCCCTTGCATGGTGCACTTCTTGATTGGTCGCGCTGAACATATTGCCCTGGCTGGCGTTGAGCACGTCAAAGACCCCTCCTTTGATGGCATACGGGGGTTGTTGATTGGATAAGACCTGGGCCGCGATCTGCTGGATTTGTCTTTTGCCTTCGTCGCTGCTCAGCTTGATTAAGTCTCGCTGTCGCGCCTGCCAGGACTGGTAGATAGGGGTAAAGGGAAAGTTCTGGCTCAACATCAGCCGCGGCACCAGCTGACCAAAGCGACCATCGCCTATGAGCCGCTGCGCCGCCTCATAGGCCGCAATCCCCCCGGTGCCACTGCCAATCGCCTGGAAGTAGTGATCCGGGAGCCGTCCTATGGTCTCAACGGCCGCGAGCATGGTCGTTCCCAGCCCATCGCGGCGTGCCACGTTCTTCACGCCGCCCTCCGGGAAAAACCCTGGCCGCTGCGAGAGATGCTGTGCCAGGGTAATGGCATCGTGATAATCGGCTGAGCCACCCAACACTACCAGCTTCACACAGGAATCCGGCTGTTCGGCGAAGAGCATGCGCTCAAGTCCGCTCTGTGGCACGATGATGAGGCAAGGGAGCTTGCTCTGCGAGCATCTATTGACAAAAGCGGCAGCGGTATTGCCCGCCGAAGCGAGCACGAGCACCTTGTTGTGTCCTGTGGGAAGGCGCGCCAGCACCGAACAAGCTTCAAGTTCCTTAAAGGTGGCCGTTTCCAGGGTGGCCCCTTTCTCCGGCCAGTAGCCGTTAAAAGCTATCCAAAGATGAGGTAACCCGGTGAGACGGCTCAAGGAGTCACTGTGGTACGTGATGGTTTTTCCTGCATGGCAGAGGGGACGTCCGATAGGAAGCCAGTGGTGATACCGATACAGGCCGAAGGCCTGTGCGTCGCATTCGAGTCGTTTCGCCGAGTAATCAGTGACAAGCAGCGCAGGGGCGTGCCTGCTTGCACACTCAAGCACGAAGCCATCATCCTCGAACTGGCTCTGGCAAATTGGGCAGGTGAGGTTGTAGTGTCTGGTTCCCATATGTCCTCCCAGGCCTGTGGCAACACTCCCAAACCATGCGCGTTGCGTACATGCTGCGTCGGGGAAGAATGCTGCACCGCCACGGCAATGACCTCTTTCTTAGAGAGAGTAGCATGAAGTGCAGGTACAGATGCTCATCGAAGTGCAGGTAGCATCCCGCAGACCCTTTCCCTTCCCATCGACCCGCGTTCTATCAGCATTTCTACCAGCAGCTTGCGCTTCTCTCCTCCTCAAGAAAGCAGTATTTTACATAAGCTAGCGGATCAGTTGACAATGTTCAGCGAAGAAGCGCTGCAGTGGCTGCTCGTGTTCAGACTGGTGATACTGCCGGATATCGCGGCCAGAATTAGATTGTCTCACAGTCGTTGCACTTTCAGAACAGTACATACCAAAAAGGTCTTCAAGTATGTGATGTTCGGCGAGGAGTCGGGGTCCATCGAAGCGCCTGACAATGGGATGCAGGAAGGCGTTTCGATGGGCCTGCTCACTTCGC
Organism: Ktedonobacteraceae bacterium; assembly: GCA_035295005.1. Classification (GTDB taxonomy): domain Bacteria; phylum Chloroflexota; class Ktedonobacteria; order Ktedonobacterales; family Ktedonobacteraceae; genus DATGJV01. The sequence continues at coordinate 3,261 of DATGJV010000634.1, forward strand.
GGATGGCGCTCTATCGCGAACACATCTCCCTGCCAGCTGCCCCATTCAAAAGTAATCGTGTAGTAGTGTCTGTGAGTTCCAAACTGGCTCTCATGGATATAGTCAAGTGGCAGTTCATAATAATAGTATGCCTGTCTCTGCTGCTCATCTACCACGATCAAATCACATAAATAACCAAATTGAGCCCACAACCCCGAAGTCCTGCAAATGCGCTGGAACGTCGCCCGCGTGAGCTGCTCGCTGGTCGCCTCGATAATCATGCCGGGCAACTGCTCATTGTGATAGCGTAAGGCGAGGAAAGAGGCAAGCGTGCGAATATTATAACGAAATCCATCAATAAATGCCGAAGATGCCCTTTTATAATCCCTCGCCTGCATAAGTGTACCGGCAAAAAACAGGTTCGCCACGCTGGTAGATTCCCATGTTGCTGTCATGCCGGGGAATCTGTCATTGATGCAAAGATTCAACCGGCATGTCTCATCAAAAATCGAATCGTCGAATTGAAAGCCTGTGCATCTGATAATGCGATCATATGCCATCTCCTCCCACTCACCATTCGCATGGGCATATGTGAAAGGAACAACTAGCTTCTCACCCCTGCGGACGATCTGATTCACGATACCATCAAGCGATGAGTTCAGCAGTTTTAGCTGATAGGTATCAAGGAACCTCGTATATTCGGCACGTAGATGGCCTGGATGTCTGCTATTCCAGGCCAGTTGAATCGGGCGAGGACTGGCTATATGGATGAGTGCGGCCGTTCCCAGCATAGTATTAGCAATTTCAAACCCTGAATTGCCTTTGCCAATGATAAGCACGCGCTGACCGGCGAAGTCCTCCGGGCGCATAGAAACATTCTCGTAGCCCTCAGCCAGCTCTATCCCTGGAATAGCAGGGATATACGGCCTGGAGAAGCCGGTAGCCACAACCAGGCAGCGGCTCGAGTAAACCGCGCCGCTATCAAGCGTGACATGGAATCGCTCGTATACTCCGCGTGCAACACGCACCACTCTCGCAGTGTACTGTATTTTCAGCGCAGCATGCGCCGCGAAAGCGTGCAGGTAGCGCACCATATCGTCAGCCTTTGGATAGAAGTCTTTACTATAATCTCTGAAAAGAGCGCTATAATTATCTGTCAGGAGGGAATTCCAGTCCCAGCGCAACTGTATCTCCGGGTCATCGTAGATCGAGAATACTTTATTGAAAGAGATAAGGTTGCGGCTGCGCGGGTAACTCAAGAAAAAAGAGCCGGGGCTTTCCTGTGCCTCAAGGATGAGATAATTGCGTTTATGCTTCTCCAGGTAGTATCCCAGTTGCAAGCCCGCGGGGCCAGCTCCGATAACAAGATAATCGTAATCTGTATGCAACGCTTTTGCCTCTTTCTATGAAATGAACTTTCTTTCATCTCCCACGGGAGAGCCAGGCTGAAGAACAAGGATTGAGCGTATAAACTCTATCGTCTGCCGGGCAAGGGCTTCGATAGTTGCGTGGTGATGGAGATTCTCACTATAGTCCCAGCGAAGTTGAAGTTTCTCCTCAAACACCTGCCCGGTGACCTGTAGCTTATATCCGCGGTCGGTTTCCTGGTCGTGATGGTGACCGGTGTAGGGGCCAAATATCTGGAAGCGAGGCTGCCTGGGGTCGTTAAATGTTTCACCGATATAGTTTACGACTATCTCTGCTTCCGGCATGGCGCGTAGACGCATGGCCTGCTCGCTCTGAGAGAGATGGCGGAGTATTCCATAGCCGATGCCATGATTGGGTACCTGCGCAAGTTGCGCTTTTACCTGATACAAAGCCTCCTCCAGTGAGAGTGTGCTGGCCAGGGTAATCAACACGGGGAAATCGGTTCCAAATGTTCCGACGGTGCGTGAGACATCCATATCTTCAAACAGGCCCTCCCGACCGTGGCTGAACAGGTTTACCAGCAACGAT
>DATGJV010000635.1:0-3756 GCA_035295005.1 Ktedonobacteraceae bacterium
CAGTCAGCAAACACAACCGGAAGGTATTGCGATACCTTCCGGTTGTGTTTGCTGACTGGTTACTTCCTTAATCTTACTTCGCACGGTTCTGAAACCGGGCCAAATTTCATTATCACAGATGGCACACGCAACCGTTCGTCATGCTCATAGATGAATTGAGCTTCAGCAAGCGTTTCGTTTCCGCCCTGTGTGAGTATTGCCAGCTTATCTAACAGGGCAATATCATCTTCACTCAATTCTCCCTTGAGCATAAGACCCCAGCCATCCCACAGCAGCAACTCCTGCTTGTTCTGGGCGGCAAGGTCCAGTATTACATAGTCGGGGATGAACGACATGCCTTTCAGGTTGGTGTCGGGGTCAACGCCAAAAAGATCGGGGTCTGCCTGACCTGAGCGGCACCGTTGCCAGACAAGGCCGCCAACCAGAAATTGATCGCGGGGAACATCCTGCACATCAAACGTTATCCCGTTGCTTTTGATATGCAATGGACTCAGCTCCGGGTCTACCAGCCGCCAGCGTTGCTCATCTGCGTCCCAGCACTCCACAATCTCGTGATCATGGTTGAACGCAGGATTGAAGTAGGTCGCGAACCCGGCACGGGTTCGTGTCGGTATACCCCGAAAACGCGCCATCGAGCAGAAGAGCGTCGCGAAGTCACGACAGCAACCCACAAAACGCCGCTCCGGTGGCCGCTCCTCAGTCAAAGGCCGATCATCCAATTCCTGTATGCGTGCCAGCATCTGCGGCACATAGCGCGTATCAATCTCCGTCTTCCGCTCCTCCGGGATCGTATAGTCAAACATCTCGCCGCCCCGATAGTGAATGATCAATCCCTGAACAACCCTGCACAGGCCATCAATATCACGCGGCAAGTCATCATAGAGATATGCGTACTCGCCTGGGTCAGTAATGAAGCTTTGTTGAGTATAGTATGTTGCGATGTCCACAGCGTTTCTCCTCTGTATTGTCTTTGTTCGTCCATAGGCTGAGTATAGTATAGTTTATGATAACTGACATCTCCTGTCAGGATGTAGAAGCAGTCCGTACAAAAAGAGCCAGCCTCCATATTTCGCAATGCGAAATATGGAGGCTGGCTCTTTTTGTACGGACTGCTTCTATTCAGGGAGTCACACTCAACCCTTTGTGGATGAACAATACCATATCATAGGCACCGTCGGTGCTGCCGATGGCCTGGCGGTACCACCACCAGTTCCAGATGTGTTGTGCAGCCAGACCCAGGTTGAATTTGGCATTGGGTGGAGGGTTATCGCCGTAGCTGAGCCAGAGCCCTGGGCCAACACCGCCGTATTCGGATGGGTCGCCGCAGGTGACGGTCTTGCTGGGGATACAGGCAGGTGGCTTGTAGCCCTCGTCCCACCATGTACGCATATGATACTGGTGGTACATGTAGGTTGCGCCGTAAGTTGACTCAGTACTATAGGGGTTATCACCGCCAGAGATAATTACCGGATAGGTTTTCGCTGTGGCGGAGCAGCCAGTCGGATAGCTGAAACAGATGTTGGTGTAATCACGCACATACCATGCGAACGGCCATGTCGCATCATCGGTAACACCAATCGGCAACAGGTGCTTTCCGCCGTAATATTTCTGGTCAAGCTGGTCTATTTTGGACATAACGATATTGACATCGGTCGTCGTCTGCACATACACCATCATCTCGTGCGGACCGTCCGCCGCATGAACGTATGAAACTTCAAACATGTTATGCAACGTTGGCAACAGCAACAGAATAGCACAGACGAAACCGAGGATAGCCATAGCGCCAACCGGTACACCCACACCTTTCTTCGGTTGCGGCTCCCATACCGGTTGTAGAGGTTTTGAACCGTTTCCTACGCCGGTAATCGTACCATCTTCACTGGCAGATTCTTCAGGATTTGTATCTGCTGTGCTGGCAGACTCCTCTTTTACAGTTCGCTTTGAACGAGCGTACCGCTCTTTGACAAAGTTGACCGTCGTCACTACTATCGGCTGCAAGGCAATTGCCGCCAACAACATCATTGGCATGGTCATATGAATCATCAGCCAGGGCATTTTCTCCGCGGCCCAGGAGTAGAGGAAGACGTTGCCCGCGAACCAGTAGACAAGAAACAGGCGGAAGCGCGTCGGTCGTACAAGGCAGACAACTACACCCGCCAACCCGAAGACAACGCCAACCTGCTCATAAAGTGGAATGAGCATCAGGTAGTAATACCAGGGTTGTCCACCACGCGCTACCTGTTGCTGTTGTATCCAATAGTACAGCCCTTGCCAGATACCATCACCAATACCACCGCGAATGTTCGTGAAGAGGACGGTGAACAGCACCAGGAAGACTGTCCAGCCTGCCAGAACCGCAAAGAACCAGTGCGTCCACGGCATTGTCAGAATGGTATCAAACAAACGTTGCCGTTGTGGATCAATCTTCGCCGCCAGTCCACGCCTCCCCGGTGGAGGCAGTTTGCCGTACATTTCTCGCGCCAGGATACTCAAGACATAGACACCCAGGAAGATACCGATCCACGGCACAATTGCCACGGTGGTATTTTTCAAATTCTGCACAAAGACATCGGATTGCGAGGTGTGTGTCGTCGTATAGATGGAGAGCGATTTCAACCAGCTAAAGAATACTTTCGCGAAAAGACCACCTACGATCACATACAACAGCAGCAAAAGCGGCGCAGCCGTGCGTGGAAGATAGCGTTGTAGATCGGGGTTATCGCTATATCGTTCACGGAACGGGACTTTCAGGCCAAGCTCCCAGAACAACAGACCCACGAAAAAGCTGCCAAAGACCGCGATGGTCAGAAACGTCGCCTCTTTTGTGGCATAGGAGAAGGCGAAACCAAGTGCGGCAATGATCAACCAGCGCATTTTGCGGTCACGAGCATAACGCAGCATGCCAACAACAAGAATCATTGTGAAGCTAGCCATGTAAATATCTTCACGCGCAAAACGAGAGAAGTAGACCATGCTCGGCGATACAGCAAGCAGCAGGCAGGCCAGCCACGCGCCCCACTTGCCCAGATAGTCGCGCAAGAAGTACGGCATCGCCACAATCAACGTCCCCAGTGTTGCCGCCGGAATACGCACGGTAAAGGTGTTGACGCCGTTATCGGGCGCACCCAGTAACTGGCTGATGCGATACGTTAGCGCAATGGCATGAAACTGGAACGGGCCATGCAATAATGGGTCATAGTGATAGCATGAGGCACCGGGAGCAAAGCAGCCAGCCCAATTTTCCAGATTATACAGGAGTTGCAGCGAGAAATAGGCGTGTAAGCTCTCGTCATGATGCAGAGGTTTATCGCCCAGACCCCAGAAGCGTAGCAACGCACCCAGCAGAATTACGCCGAAGAAGGGCAACCAGTTGAGTACTTGCTCGCGAGTCGGCGGCGTAAATCCTCGTTTGACCGGTTGCTCCGCCTCCTCCTCACCATGATATCTGCGCTGAATAACTTTCGAGTTATCAACGCCAATATATGCACCCTCGGTCTCTGTTGTCCCCGCTACCTCCTCAGTCGGCATCTTGTTCTCGACAGGAGCCTCCTGAATTTCTTCTCTATCTGTTGTTTCTGTTTTCTCTGAATCCGCTATCTCTACATCCTGCTCATCAACAATGGACGTAGCCGAGGAAGGGTTTTCTTCACGCGAACCAGTTTCATAACTCTTCAAAACTTCCTCCTTAGATACCTGCAAAGAGTTTTCTTACAACCATGTGGGCAAGAATCATTTCAGGATATACTCCTCAATCTT
>DATGJV010000636.1:0-6405 GCA_035295005.1 Ktedonobacteraceae bacterium
ACCTCGATCCAGATTTCAGAGCCATCCTGGCGGCGCTTCTGCCATTGGTCTGAATAGTCTTGCCCATCGGCGATTTTTTGTAAACCATGTGCCAGTAGCGGCGGGTCCACACCTGGAAATAACAGGGAGATGTTCTGACCAACCATTTCTTCGGGCGTGTAGCCGAAAATGCGGTCAGCCCCATCATTCCAGTAGGTAATGGTTCCTTGCAAGTCGGTCACGATCACGCTGTCATGAATGTGTTGCAGAATATTTGCCTGGAAGCGCAGTTGTTCCTCTGCCTGTTTCTGTGCGGTGATATCTCTGGAAAAAATAGTAATGTATTCAGCTGTGGGAAAGATATGAATGCGAAACCATTTAGGGAGGTGCGATGCCTTAGCTTCGAATTCGGCAGTGTTGCCGGTTGCGGCAGCTTCCAGGCACTTTTGATGGAACATCGTGCCGACAATTTCAGGGAAACATTCCCAGAGCTTCTGGCCGAGCAAATCCTCCCGCGAATTTTGCTTTATCTGCGCTGTTTGCTGTTTGAAGGATATGATGTGCCACTCATGATCGAGGGCGATATACGCCTCAATGATGGGTTTGAGAATCGTTGTGCTGAAGGCAGGTAGTGTTCGTACACCATACTCATTTTGATCCCCAACTGCTTCTGTCTGAGCTACGGTGGTAACGCGAAGCGTTGAATTATGATTGATTGGATTCACAGGCTCTCCAAACCGCATCATACGAAGCTATAACTAACTGTTCCAATTTCCTCCACAGCAATGCCCGCGCTTAGTATAACACATCTATGAGGGATTTGCGCTTCTTATAGCATATCTGGCACCCTGTTGGAATACTAAAAAGGAAATCGAGAAGTGCGATGTTGTTTGTGCTAATTGCCATCTAAAATATCACTATTATCACAGCCACAGACAATCGCGTATCGGAGTTGAGCCTAACTCTAATAATTTTGAAAAGACTAACCAGGAGTTAGTTCCGAATCTTGAAGAGTTTGCTCAAACTGTTTATAACGACTATTTCCCTGAAGGAATTGATCCTGTCTATCTGACCGATGATTTTTATGAAAGTTTAAGGCGATGACTTCAATAAACAAATAGCACAGATGCTTGAATAAGACATCTGTGCTAGATCAGTAAAGGGCTCAGGCGCACCCGGCAAGATTTGAACTCGCAACCCCTAAATCCGAAGTCTAGTGCTCTATCCGTTGAGCTACGGGTGCAACACCTTGATTATAACATGGATGTCAACGGCGTTATGGTGTCATCTTGAGTAGTAAAATTCCTTGTAGATGTGATAGGAGTATTCCGAGGGCCGATGCTTTATCCATTGAGCTATGGGTGCATCACGGTAATTAAGCACCTTTGTCAATAACTGAAATGTGAAGGTAAGGACAACTCATGTTGCCCTTACCTTCACACGCAAGGATGTTGACCCAGAGTGAATCATTATGCAAGTCACCTCCAACAACAAAAGATATAGACAATGGCACATAGAGGGTTAATGTCGTTGTAGAGGTAATTGCTGTTCACCCTGTACAGACTGCATTGATTTACAACACATTCTTGAGTATACTACTCCTATACTCAAGAATGTTCTCCTGGATGGGCCAGGAATGGATGATGTTTTACAACATGCGTGGTCATACGGCCACGAAGGGGGTTTCATGACTCATCGTATTACCCATCCCACTCGCGTTGTTACCCTGATGGTCCTGGTATTGGTCACGGGTTTCATCGGGGTTTTCAACTGGACGCCCCGGAATGCTCAGGCGGCATGCATCAATCCACCGCATGTCAAGGGTGTCAATATCATCAGATGCGACGGAACAACCATTTATTTGCGCGGTGCCAGCCAGCCGAGCGCCTACAACTTCCAGTCCGATTGGACGAACTCCACGAAATCTGACCCGAACGCGGCGGGTAATCCGTTGAACCCGACCACACTTTCTGTGATGGCGAACACCTGGCTAATGAACGCCATTCGCATTCCTGTGAGTGCGTATATCTACAACGAAATCAATAATCCGGTCTGTGGCGGTTCTTGCCAGAGTCTCTACCTGTCACGTTTGTCCACAACAGTCACGAACGCGACGAGTAACACGAACAAGCTGTACGTCATCTTCGCGCTCTTTGATGATGGTCAGGCGAACGATCCCACAGCCAATGGCATGCTGACGTTGGATGATGTAAACTTCCTCGGCACGCTCGCCACCACTTTCGCCAGTAACTCGCGGGTTCTTGGTTTTGACACTATCAACGAACCCAACGGGTATACGTCCTGGTCTCAGTGGCTCAACGGAGACCATGTCAACGGCATCTACGGCCAGCAGGACGCTGTGAACGCTATCCGCAACACTGGTGCTAAACAGATCATTGTGCTGGAATCGGGGAAAAACGCCGGGGGTGGTGTCAGATGTACAGATGGTGCCGGATATCATCACGATGGCGGTTGGAACGGGTGGTCGTCCACATATCTGCCATCTGACTCACAGAAGGCGCTTATGTTTTCCAAGCATGACTACAGCGATGTCGTGGCCGACCGCTCGGATATCGTTCCCTGCCAGCTCGGTAGTTTGAATGGTTCCAGTGGCCCTTATGGGGTCTGGCCGACCTACATGGGTGAGTGGGCCGGGTTGGCACACCCTCTTTATCCAAGCGACTGTCAGGCGGACGGCAATATTCTCTCTTCAAGTAACGCCGACCAGTACGTGACCGATTGGATGAATAACTTGCAAACCGCCAACAACGGCAGCCCGGTCAACTGGACTGGCTGGGACTTCCGCAACTATGAGATGGTTACTGACAACAATACTAACACGCCGACCTCCTATGACGATAACTCCTGGACCTGTACGGACACCAATGGCGACAACTCACAGGAGGGTATGGGTAACCAGGTCAAGAGTTGGCTGGCAACGCATTGATAGCATAAGATATCACGACGAAAGAAGGCCATAGTAAGCAGCCAGCACGCTGGCTGCTTACTATGGCCTTCTTTCGTCGTATGTGATGTATTTTCTTCATTCCGTCCACAGGAATTTGCCCTGATAATGTGCAAATATGTGTTATACTCAGATGTAGGAAGCTCATTCTTGCTCGAGGGCTTTTGTGCCACTTTGTAACCGACGTTCATGTGAAGCCGCCTTTTGTTGACTCAAGGAGGAGAAGCTATGAAGCGCACGACACATCACTGGCGTTCCCCGTTCTTTCGTATTGTTCCAATTCTCGCATTGCTGGCAATGCTGCTGCTGGGTTTTGGCTGGATGCCAGCTCAGCACGTCTCAACCGCCCATGCGGCGGGCAGCAGTTGCCAGCTTGGTACCTCGCACAATCCCATTCAGCACGTGATCTACATCCAGTTCGACAACACACACTTTACACGTGACAATCCCAACGTTCCTTCAGACCTGGAGCAAATGCCAAATCTGCTCAATTTTATGAAGAACAATGGGGTTTTACTCACCAATCACCACACGCCGCTGATCGCGCATACCGCGACCGATATCCTGACATCGCTGACGGGTGTGTATGGTGATCGGCATGGAGTGCCAATCAGCAACAGTTTCCGCTATTTTAATCCAAACGGCACAAGCAACCTGGGCGTGTCTTTTGCCTATTGGACCGATCCCATCTTCGATCCAACCACGCCCAATCCCACCGATACGACCTATAATATGCTGACGGCCAACGGCCTGAATGCGCCAGCGCCCTGGGTACCCTATACTCGTGCGGGTTGTAATGTTGGCGCGGTGGCGACAGCCAACACCATACTTGAAAACATCGCGACGGATATTCCTACTGTTTTCGGCCCGAATTCGGTGCAAGAACAGGAAGTGAAGAGCAACCCCAACCAGGCTACAGCAGACTTTGTTGGTATCGGCGTTCACTGCGCTTTGAATAACGCGGTTTGCGCTCCCGCCAATACTCCTGAGCCAGACGTGTTGCCGAACGAACCCGGCAGTTATAATGGCTATCAGGCGCTCTATGGGAACAAGTATGTGGCACCTGTGATCAGCCCCAACGGCCCGATGACAGACCTGAATGGGAATGTCATCAAATCGCCGACCGGCAATATCGGCTTCCCTGGCTTCGATGGCATGGAGGCTGCAACCTCGCTTTCCTATGTCGCGGCCATGCAGGAACACGGCGTACCCGTCACATACGCCTACATTTCCGATGCCCATGATGCTCACCCGAATGGCCCGGCCTACGGCCCCGGACAGGCAGGTTATGTGCAGGCACTTGCATCATATAATGATGCGTTCGGGAAATTCTTCACCCGATTGGCGAACGATGGCATCAATTCAAGTAATAGCCTTTTCGTGTTCACTGCCGACGAGGGAGATCATTTTGTTGGTGGCGCTCCCAGCCCATCCAACTGCGATGGCGTCAATATCCCCTGTACCTACAGCCAGATAGGCGAGATCAATGCCAATGTAGCTGGTTTACTGGCAACGCAACAGGGTATTACCACTCCGTTTGCAGTCCATTCGGACGCAGCGCCCAACTTCTACATTACAGGCAATCCTGCTCGTAACGACGAAACTGTCACCCGACCATTTGAGCGTGCCGTAAGTAAGCTGACGGCGGTAAATCCGATTACAGGCAATACCGATACCATAACGAATTACATGGCCGACCCGGTAGAGATGAAGTTACTGCATATGGTAACAGCCGATCCAGCGCGAACGCCAACATTCACAATGTTCGCTGACCCCAATTACTTCCTGTTCGCAGGCGCACCAAACTGTAACTCCCCGTGCGTCACGGAGAATCCAGGTTTTGCATGGAATCATGGTGATGTTTCACCGGACATTAACACGACATGGCTGGGCATAGTTGGGCCGGGTGTGCAGAATCTTGGTGTAGACGGCAATGTCTGGTCGGATCATACCGACATCCGCCCAACGATGATGCAGATACTCGGATTGAAGGACGACTATAGCCATGATGGCCGTACACTGTTCGAAGTACTCAATCCTGCTATCCTGCCACCAGCAGTCCAGCAGAATCTGAGCTTCCTGATTCAACTGGCTCAAGTCTACAAGCAGCTTGACGCGGCTGTCGGGCAGTTAGGATTAACAACGCTGCAAGTTTCCACTGTGGCGTTGGAAAGTAACGCTCCCAATGACAGTACGTATACGCAGCTTGAAAATACGCTGCAAACCATCACGAATGTGCGCAATGCCATTGCATCCCAGATGATTGCCATTCTGGAATTTGCTGAATTTGGTGGTGGAAATGCGCATGCACCGATATTCAGCCATGCACATATCCAACAACTGATTGGTAAGGGCGATGGAGTGCTGAGTCACGCGAAATCGTTAGTTAAGTAGAAGTTTTAGCAAACGGGAGAAGTGACAGGAAGAGCAACCAGCGTGCTGGTTGCTCTTCCTGTCACTTCTCCCGTTTGCTAAAACTTCTAAAGAGCCCGATCATGAGCATTGGCATAGATTGCTCCATTGCTGTTGAGGATAGCAAGCGCGTCCTGTTGCCGGTCATCTGTCTTGACCGTTACGATGGTGCGACCGGCTTTGAACTCCTGCTCATACTGACGAGCCTGCTCTTCTGGTACGCCCATACTCACGAATACACCAAAAAAACTGCCAGCTACTGCGCCGAGTGCCGCGCCACCAAGTGCAGCGATTACTGCACCTCCGGCAATGGCAGGGCCAATAAATGGTAGCAGCAATCCAGCGGCTACACCTATTACTCCCCCGACAATACCGCCTGTGACCGCGCCCGTTGCTTCATCTTCTCGTTGTCTTGAGATATCGGCGGGTACCGTCTCAGCATCCTGCGTTTGTGAAGCATCGGAAGGCAAGGCCTCTTCATTCTGCACCTTATCAGGTGTTACCATTTCGTCTTGTCCAATATTATCAGCAGTGTTTGTTGTGCTGGTGATGGCAGCCATTTTAATTGTCTCATCTGGATCAAATGCCTCAGTTGTTTCAGTTATTTCGGTTGTTTCAGTCGCCTCTGCTCTGTTCTCTGTAACTGAATCATTCCCAATTGGTTGCTCAGGAATGCCATCGTCAGTGACTGGCAGGATATGATCTTGTTGCTCTTCAATGCCGGTATGTTGGAAGCGTTCCACTACCTGTTCCGCCAGTGGCTCAACCGTGGCGGGAATGGTATTTGCCACCGAAGGGCCGAGTACTGGAATCAACAGGGTTTCAGCCGCACCCATAATACCGCCGATGATGCCGCCAGTGAACGAACCGCTCTCTTCGCCTACTTCCACCGCCTTTTTACTCACCACGTGCGGCGTATCGCGCATCACATATCCCACCTGTTCTTGCGTAAATTCCGCTTGCAACAACTCTTCCAATGCTTTTTGGGCTCTATCCTGTTCATTAAAAATGCCAATAACTGTCCAACGTTGCGAAATTGCCATTTGTAT
>DATGJV010000637.1:0-8253 GCA_035295005.1 Ktedonobacteraceae bacterium
AACGCGCACATTTTCAAAAAGAAGTTCAGCCGTATCCACGCCCTTATAGCCAAGTTTGTCAAATGTGCGCCCGGCTTTGAAACCAGGCATGCCTTTCTCAACAAGAAACACGCTCATACCTTTATATGGCGGGCGCACAAAGGTATCGGTGCGTGCTAAAACAGCAAAAATACTGGCATTGACGCCATTCGTGACCCATAACTTTGAGCCGTTGAGAACATAGTTTTCACCATCGCGTACCGCTGTCATGGTAATTGCCTGTACATCGCTGCCCGCGTCCGCCTCGGAGATACAGAGTCCACCGCGTCTTTCACCCTCCGCCATAACGGGCAAAAAGCGTTGTCGCTGCCCTTCAGTGCCATGTGCGGCAATCATATAGGCCACCAGGACATGCGTGTTGACGATGCCACTCAGGCTCATCCAGCCGCATGCAAGCTCCTCGACAATCTGGACATACGTGCCAAAATCAAAGCCGAGTCCGCCATATTCTTCGGGAATGGTTGCCGCGAACACGCCCATCGTCTTGAGTTTATCAATCAGCGCGACCGGATAGCTATCGCTTTTCTCCAAATCGTGCGCGACAGGAATCACCTCGCGCTCCACGAAACGCCGCACCTCGTCAATGACCATCTGCTTCTCAGTATCGTTGGGAACATTGCTCATTTCGCTCATCAGGACGCCTCCTTGCGTCGCACACGCCTGTCCGCGTGTTGCAAGAGGAATATTTTGAAGGCGCGGGCCGTGGCTGACAGGTGTTTATCCTTCAAATGAACGAGCCGCCATTGCCGCATGATGGGGAAACCTTCGACATCGAGAATCGTCAGCCGCTTCGTTTCCAGTTCCATATCCAGCGCCACCCGTGAAATCAGCGCGATACCGAGGCCAGCAGCAACCCCCTGTTTAATAGCACTGTTATTCCCCACCTGCATGTTCACCAGCAGAGGCATATCCGCTTGCTGAAAAAGCAACTCTAACGCGGCGCGGGTGCCTGAACCAACTTCACGCAGCAAAAAGTGTTCCTGGGCCAGGTCAGCGAGAGGAATATCAGAGCGCCCGGCCAAACGATGCGTCGGCGCGGCAACCAGTACCAGCTCGTTGGGCGCGAACGGCTCTATCACCACTTGAATATCATCGGGAACACGACCCACAATCGCCATATCAATACGATTGCTCACCAGTGCATCTACCAGCGCGGCACGATTCACCACGTCCAGCGTAATCTCCACATCGGGGTATATCTGGTGAAATTTGCCCAGTAACCCTGGAATAACGTAGGTGCCAACAGTAGTGTCGGCTCCCACACTCAAGCGCCCTGTATGCGGACTGCGCAATGAATCCATCGTATCCAGCGCCTCATCAATAATCGCGAAAATTTTCTGACTGTAGATATACAATTCTTCACCCGCGTGCGTCAGATGCGTCTTGCGGCCAATCTGGTCAAACAATTTGACCCCCAGCGACTCCTCAAGCTGGCGTATCTGTGCGGAAACGGCGGGTTGGCTAAAATGCAACTCTTCAGCCGCACGAACGTAACTGGAATGTTTTGCTACAGCTTGAAACGTCGTAAGCTGATGTAGATTGAGTGTACGCATGGATTATCCGGCTCCCTGAAAACAATCACAGCACCGATACAATGTGTTATTAGTAAGTACTATATCGAACGAATATGTCAACATCATTGTTCATCTCTGATATACTAGAGCAGGTTTATCATGAAATTCAGAAAGAGATGGAGTCATGTCCGAAGAGCAAGAATCGCTATCGCTCTCCGAAGAGAACATTGACGGCAACGATGATACCGTCAAAATACAACGAGTCAAGCTACCTCTCAATGGGCATAACGCTCTTCAGATAGATAAAGATAGGGAGGTGGACAGGCCGGATGTGCTGAAGCTGTCCCTGCTTACGAACGGCAATGGACACTTTACTAATGGACATTCACCCATACCATCCACACCCACAAATCAGCCGTTTTTTGAAGAGTTGATTACAGAAGAGACTGCAAAGATGCCCGTTCTCCAATCCAACGGCAATAGTCAAAATGGCATTGTTGATACACCTGTTGAGAGTACTATTACCAACGACACTGTTACGGCAGATGAAAACGACGCAACTGCAAACGAGCCAGGGGCCTCCGGTGCTACCGTTATAGAAAATGATACTAATGATGCTGATGAAGCGATACCTCCATCACATTCGTCACCTGTTCAAACGCAGCCACGCAAATTGCCACGTCCATTGCAACCTGTAGCGCGTTTATGGAATTTTTCACGTGTGCTGTGCATTGCCCTGTTGCTTATTCCACTCATCGCGATCGGTTTTTACGCTTATGCTCAGTTAAATCATTTTCAAAGCAATCTCTATACCGTGAATGCATCTACGGGAACAGTATTGTGGCAGCAACCTGCCAGCGGTGCTGCTCAGACAGCGCTGGTGGATACTCAAGGAAGCGTGCAGGTTGCTACTCTGGCTAACAACAAGCAGCAACTCATCGCGCTTGACGCACATGGCATAGTGCAATGGCAATCGTTCAGCAGCGATGGACTATTCACATTGCCTTCTGTCCACTCAGCACCCGGAACGGTACTTGCGACGCTGAGCGAGCAAACGGCAACGGGGCATTCATTGACACTCTACTCATTCAACCAGACGACGGGGCATACGAACTGGCACTATGAAATTACGCAACCAGTTCAGGCGCAAAGTGCGGATATTCTGGGGGCAGACAACAATTTCATCTACGCAGTCCGCACGCAACCACTCGCGGGTCAGCAAACACAGGTCCAGCTACTGGCAATTAACCAGTATACAGGCTATATTGGCTGGCGCGTGAATAGTCCGGCAGAAGCCGATGGTAATCCGCTCGACAAAGGGACATTGCTTCTGGCGGGTCATACCCTTATCTGGCAAGTAGACGCAACCATCGAGGTAACTGACGCGACGCAAGGAAATATGCTATGGACTGCTGACTTGCCATTCAGCAATATCAGCATCCTTCAGCAAGAAGAGGCGCAGATGGTGGTATTGCATGATCAATTAGTAGTGGAACGCAATGATGCCTTGCACTCCTTTGATATGGCAACAGGCAAAAAACTCTGGAATATGAGCGTGTTTGACTTCTCGACAGGGACAATACCTGCCAGCATAGCAATCGCCGGTCAAACAATACTCGTCTACGGCAATGGACAAATTGCGGCAGTTTCTGCCAGCGACCAACATGTTATCTGGCAACAGCGGCAAATGGGAAACATTCTCGGTTTCCATGTTTCCGACGATGGCACACTCATTTATGTCATGCTACTTGACAGTGTCGAGAATAGCACCCCGGCACAGGCACTGGTGGCCCTCGACGCCCAAAATGGCGCTGCGCGTTGGACATTTCAACCCTCCGATCAATTTACTTTTCTTAACCCACAATCCAATGGCTTTCAATATCACCATAACATCATCCTTAGCACACTCTGCTTCGCCTCAACCTGCAACCATCCTCGCCTCTACGCGCTCAACGCCACTACCGGAAGCACTCTCTGGAAATTTGCTGGCAATAGCGTCTCCAACCCGCTGATGAGCGCCGATGGCAGCATTGTGAGCTACGAGGGAAACACAAGTGCCTGGCAGCAATTCAGTCAGGGATTAAGCGGATAATGCCACGTATCTGACATCCACCCCAATGGGAAAGCCTTTTCTATTGATAGCATCCTATTCCATGTTGTACCATGAGCATAATCAAATGCTGACTCCCCAGCAGAATAAGGACACTCTCATGGCATATTTCTTTCGCGGGCGCAACCAGCAACGGGCACAACGGTCCCAGCAGCAAGGGTTGACACAAGTCCTTCCTGAAACAATCTGGGTCAATGACCCGTTGCCGTCAGGAGTTCCGCCGGAGGGAAGCGTGGTCGTGACAATCTCCCGCCAGTTTGGCAGCGGCGGAGCTGAGATTGGGCGTATCGTTGCACGTGAAAGCGCACTTGACTACGTTGACCATGAGATTATTGATGAGGTGGCCCGCCGTCTAGGTGTGAACGCGCAGCATGTCGAACACCATGACGAGCAGACTTCGGGAACAGTGGGACATATTCTCGAAGCCCTGCAATCCAGCAACCCTTTTGCCATCAACTATAGCACGTTATTTGGCCCCACTCCTTCTCCGACGCAGTCAAGAGATGGCGCGTACCTTCATTTAACGCAGAAAGTTGTGATGGAAGTTGCAACGCGAGGCAATAGCGTCATCATCGGGCGTGGAGGACAATTCCTCCTGCACAATTCGCCACGTACACTCCATATCTATGTGTTTGCTCCACTGGCCTATCGTATCGAAAATGTTATGCACCACTTCCAACTTCCCCACGAAAAGGCAGTACAACTGATTGAGCGACGCGACTACGAAATTGATGGCTACTTACACCACAACTATGGCTCCGATGGACATCAGCCCAACCTTTACCACCTCCTCATCAACACCAGCCTCTTCTCGTTTGAGCTGGCCGCCCGGCTGGTACGCGAAGCCCTCCCACTGGCAAAAACGATAGGATAACGTTCTTGTTTTCATTGTAGAGGTTCAGTATACTGGACATAGGGCGCTGGCGTCCTCGACCCGCTCAACCAACAACGGCGTTGGTCTGCGAGGGTCGTACACAGGTAAAACATAGAAATGTAAGAAGAAACCTTAACCGAATTCATATATTTGCAATCATATCTTAACTCGTTCGCTACCGACATGCATGCATCTATCTGATAAACTAAGAGCGTCGAGGGAACAAGACAAAACTAAGTACAGAGAGACATGTTTATGGAACAGATAATCGCGACATTACCGAAACGTTCTGAAGAAGGGCCAGCTTCTCAAGGACAAATGAGTATTCAAGCCGGTATCATTAGCACTACCATCTTTCGTGAACAATCACTCACATATTACTTTGTGAAACGTCTTTTAGATGTAGTCTTATCGTTTTTCGGTATACTTGCATTGGTCCCAGTGTTTCTGGTCATCGCCATTTGCATCAAATTAGATGACGGCGGTCCAATTCTTCACTTCCGTGAAATAATTGGTCAAAATGGGCGTCGCTTCTTTGCATTAAAGTTTCGCACCATGCGGCCTGATGCAGATGAGTATCTGACAAAACACCCGGAATTGATGCGGAAGTTCCAGCAGAATATGAAGCTGGAACGAGACCCCCGTATCACCAATGTCGGTCGGTTTCTACGTAAGACGAGTTTGGATGAGCTGCCCCAGTTGTTCAATGTGTCTATTGGACAAATGTCTCTTGTTGGCCCACGTATCATTCATCCAAGCGAATTGCCGCGCTACGGCGAGTACGCCCAGAAGCGTCTCTCTGTACGGCCCGGTATCACTGGTTTGTGGCAAATCAGCGGTCGCCAGCATATCTCCTATGATGAGCGGGTGCTGCTTGATATGCGATATATTGACAATCGATCCGTCGTCGTCGACCTGTCTATCCTCCTCAAGACGTTGAAGGTTTTCATCGTCCATACCGGAGCGTAGCAGTAAGACTAGTTTGGAGGATTTTGAGAATGACTCAGAACACTCGTGCCAAATATCAGGCACCGAAGCTCGAAGTTCAGCGCCTCCGTGACTTGCCTTCGGCACTCGCGCAATCTGGTTGCCGCGTGACCCCCAGCAAGCACTCGCTGAGCTGCTCGACCTCAGGTACTGGTGGCAACATCAATCACGTCCTGAGCAGCTAAATTGCTCGCGCCATAGACGGATGAAATCACTTTTTGTCTGTCTATGGCGCTGCTTATCCCTATTTCCTATCTATGATCTGAATACTCTTTGCCTATCGCCTATTTGCCTCAATTGTGCCGCCATGAATAATACAACACTACAAGCCGCTACCATCGCTTCTCTTTACATTGAAGCACTCCGGCAAAATCAACCTCTCTGGTTTCGCGTTGCCAGCAATAGTATGCACCCTCTCTTCTACAAGGATGATAATGTCTATATCGAATCAGCCCGGGCACAAAATATTGATATTGGTGAAATCGCAGCTTTTGAAACCTCTCACGGTCTGGTAATTCATCGGATTGTTGCCATTGAACAAATAGCAGGTACCATCCGATTATTACAAATGTCAGACGTCGAGGTTGTACCCGGTTGGGTTCAGGAACAGGCAGTAGTGGGGCGAGTCGCCACCATTGATTGCAAGGGCCGCCAGCTCAACTTACGGCATCCGATAGCCAAATGGTGTGGAAAGGTTACTGCGGCCATTCGCTATCGGTTATACAAGTACGGAAATAATATGCCATTGAGCATAGTACTGCGTATTGCCTCTCGGCTGGCAATTCACCTGGGTTACTGGTGTATACGATGCTGCTGCGCATCCCCACAGAAGTAAGACAAAACTATTCACGGGGACAGACAACAAACAAGAAATTTTTACTTTTTTTCAGGAGTAACTGATGCAACAGATGCTACAACGAAATACAAAAGTTCTTTGGCGTGAACTTGATGGCGAGGCAGTCTTACTCAACCCGAAAGCCGGTTGCTCATATAACTTGAATCAGATAGGGACATTTATCTGGAAACTGTTAGATGGGAACCATACTCCTGAAAAGATCGCATCCACTATCTGCGAATCTTACGAAGTAGAGTACGAGCAAGCACTACAAGACGTTGAGAGTATCATTGCTGAACTCAATCAGCACGAGCTGCTCAACGAATGCCTGTCGCCGTCACCCCCTACAATCGTTTAACGCGATAGAGCCATGTATAACCATATGTTTAACAACACTCTTGTGGACCAACTGGATACACTTTATGAGACGATACAGCAGAGTCCTGAACCATTGCTGTGCAAAGACTTTTACTTCCACGATATTCGTGTGACGTGCCAGACCAATCATCCTGCAATCATGGCTATCCTTGATAGTATGCTCAGTATGTTTCCAGAACCAGACACGCTCCGAGGCCATACAAACTATACGGTGTTGTGCCACGATCAGGCAACCCACTTCCCTGTGCCATTGCCACAGCAACGCCGACGCATTGATACGATACGGCTACTCACTGATACAAAACTGAAATACTATAGTAGCCTTGACCGGGCCACCGAGTTTCAGAGCTATGTTCCATTGCCAACAGTGAATGAAGCAGCTATTAGCATTATAGATACTGCTCAGAACAGAGCGTTGACACAGATTGTAGCACCTGAACAGTATCAAACAGGCTTTCTGCGCCGCTATGTATGCTTGTTGGCACTTGGTCGGCTTATGTATCCGTATGGATTTCAACCCTGCCACGCTGCAGCGATAACGGCACCTGGAGATAGGCGGCAAGGGGCGCTCATCCTCGGTAATTCCGGTAGTGGTAAGACGACATTGAGCCTGGGTTGCGCAATCGCTGGCTGCGGACTACTGGGCGATGATCTTGTGATGTTGCGCGAGGACAATACAGGCAAAAGTGTTGACGTTTGCTCTATCTCGAATGAGGTCGCGGTTCGTTCCAATTCGCTCGCCCTCTGGCCTACCCTGTCGTTTCTGCAACAGGTTCCAGCAGATCAGCGTGACAAACGTTATTGCACAATTGAACAGATACAATCAGGAGCAATGCGATTGCAAACATCTATTCGCTTGCTGCTGTTTCCATCATTGACAACAGCAACAGAGAGCGTCGTAACTCGTCTCAGCAAAGCTTCTCTGTTGCAAGAGCTGGTTGACCAATGTGTCAGCAAAAGAAATATGTCTATGCAGGCACAGGAACAAATTTTTTCGCTGCTAGGTACACTGGTGGAACAGGCAGCAGGATATCGTATAGCGATTGCTCGCGGCTCCAACAATGGGCCAGAGATGGTACGCTCGCTGTTCGCGGAGGCTAATGTATGACCAACAAACCATCCGTACCAAATTCGCCTGCGCATTCTATGAAACCGGTACGCCTCCTACGCGAGGATGGGAAATCGTTGTACTCAACAGAAACGCCACCAAAAACACCAAAATTTGTAGATAGTGATCCCGATACACCGAATATGCAAGGTGCATCCACTACAACCAACTGGCAAACTCTACCACCGTGGTTCAATGAATCGCCCGCCAACCATCAAGCGCCACTAAGTACACTTTCTGGGCCAATACCCGCCGTCAATGGAAAAATTGACGATATTAGCAACTACGCTACCCAGAAATCGCAAGCGGTAAAACCACCGCTATCTTCCACGGCAAAGCCAGCCAATGCTCCGCAAAGCAACCTTGCCATTTATGGCAATACTTCCTACGATCGAAGACTGGCTAAGA
>DATGJV010000638.1:0-21217 GCA_035295005.1 Ktedonobacteraceae bacterium
GTGCGCGTCACTCTTTCACGTAGTCTCAATCGTCTACGGAAAATATATCGCCGTAGAAGGGAGGAAGAGTGAAATGAGTAATCAGGATGATTTTTTTACACCTGAAGAGGTTGACAGACAAATCAATCAAGTGATTCAACACAGGGAAGGCGAGCAGGCGGATGCCGAAGTGATAGCGTGTCTGCGCAGCTTTTATGGGATAGATACCCAACAGGAGCAAGGAATGCTCGACCGTGTCTGGAGCCGCATCGAAGATGCAGCTTTTCCCTTACAGGACAACCTGCAACAGCGCCAGAAGAGAGAGAGAGGAGGAATAACTATGCAAAATCAACCAGCCCTGGTAAGCAATATGGCTACACACAGACGGAGTACGACGCTTATGCAGCGACTGAGTGTGCTGGCGGCTGTCATTTTCCTGGTGGCCCTGGTAGGCAGTATGGCAATACTTTTCTACTCCATTCGCCATAACGCTGGCGGCCCTGCCACCGGTGGCCCGAAACCTGGTCCGAGCATTACGGCTGTACCGCCGACGTCCACGCCTCTGCCGACGCCGACACCGACAACCAGACCTGTGCCATTTAAGGTTACCTCTGTCGCTATATCGGTCACGCCAGGATCAATTGCAGATATAGCCTGCGGTACGAATTTGACCGTGACATACATGGCTACCATCCATGTCATGCCCCACGGCCCCGGTGGGACGGTTCAGTTTGGTTATACCGTCAACAATGGTCGTAGCCACAATACGGCCAGTGTCACCTTTGCACCAGGAGAAACCAGTAAAACCTATTCCTTCATGTGGAGCGGTGCGCTGCCAGCAGATCATACCTATCCAGAGCCGGGCGGGATTGATGTGACCAGTCCCAATCAATTGCTTTCCTCCCTGGTGGGGCCGAGCGGTACGTGTGTATCAACGTCAGCATTCGTTGTCACAGGTGTGAACATGGCGGTGAGTCCTGTCTCCATTCAAGGATTGACCTGCGGCACCTCCATTGTTGTCACCTATACGGCCACCATTCATGTAGCAACAAACGGCCCAGGTGGGATAGTCCAGTTTAGTTATACCGTCAATAATGGTCGTGGTCAAAATCCGGCCAGTGTCACCTTTGCCTCTGGGGAAACCAGCAAAACGTATTCCTTTACCTGGAGCGGTGCGCTGCCAGCAGATCATACCTACCCGGAGCCGGGCGGGATTGATGTAACCAGTCCCAATCAATTGCTCTCCCCTCTGGTGGGGCCGAGCGGTACGTGTAATTAACCTTCCATATCGTTTCTTGTTGAATGATAACGAATACCAGATGAAGTCAGGAGAACACATGATGAAGCGTTCTATCAAAGTTGCTATGCTGCTGTGTGTGGTGGCTGTTCTACTCGGCGTTCTGTCGCTCAAAACAGTAGGGGCAAAGGCTGCTCCGTCGAACTGGCGGGTTTCGCAGAATCGGTTCAGCTCCAATACCTGTAAGTGGAGTGTCGTTCCCAGCCTTAATGGGAACAGTAATAGTGCCCTTAGTGGGGTGGCGACGGTTTCAGCCAATGATGTCTGGGCCGTAGGCGGCTCTGGCAGCCAATTGGGTGCCGGTTATACACTTATCGAACACTGGAATGGCACACAATGGCAGGTCGTGACTAGCCCCAGCCCCGACTTGTACAACACACTTACCGGTGTGGCAGCGGTCTCGGCCAGTAATGTGTGGGCCGTGGGATGGCACGCCAATGGGAGTACCACCCAGACGCTCATCGAACACTGGAATGGCACGCAGTGGAGTGTCGTGACGAGCCCCAGTCCTGCCTCAATAAACAATGAGCTTTACGGTGTGGCAGCGGTCTCAGCCAGTGATGTCTGGGCTGTGGGATTCCTCTCAACGAATACGGCAACTGGTGCAGTTGATCAGACGCTGGTCGAACATTGGAACGGCACGAATTGGAGTGTGGTGAAGAGTTCCAACCCCGGCTCAGGTAGCGATCACCTTGCGGGTGTAGCGGCGGTTTCGTCCAACAACGTGTGGACGGTGGGAAATTATGCTAACAGCGACGGTAGCGGTGGGACGCTGGCCGAACACTGGAACGGCACGAGTTGGAGTGTCGTGAAGAGCCCCAGTCCCGGCTCAGGTGGCGACCTTACAGGTGTGTCGGCGGTTTCAGCTAGCAATGTCTGGGCTGTAGGCTACACAAGCATTAATAGCACCCTCCAGACCTTAACCGAACACTGGAACGGCACGAGCTGGCAGGTCGTCAAGAGTTCCAATGTTGGACAACATCCCTCCTTCTGGGCCGTGGCTGCTATCTCAGCCAGCAATGTCTGGGCTGTGGGGAGTGATGGTACCAACACCAAATTCAACCAGACGCTCACCGAGCGGTGGAACGGCAAACAATGGAGCGTGGTGGCGAGCCCCAGTCCAGGTTCGTTTAACACCCAGCTTCTGAGCGTGGCGGCAGCCTCAACTACAGATGTCTGGGCCGTGGGTGTTGCTGATAGCAACACCTTGACTGAACACTATCATTGCTAAGTACAATCATGGCCTGTTCGTTCTTTTGAGACATAAAGAGAGGAGTCCAGGAAAAACGCGGAAAGCGTTTTTCCTGGACTCCTCTCTTTATAGAGGGCTTCTCATCTATTCCATTTCCCGCACGTCACGTACAAACAACGGGAGGAAGTTTGTGGAAAGGGCCAGCAATCCACCCAGGAGAAAGACTAGGGATGGCCCCAACAGATCGGTTAACACCCCCCCCACGGCTTGGGAGATGGGGATCGCGGCAAACGATCCAAGCATAGTCAGGCTGATCACACGTCCCAACTTGTCACCTGGAATCATTTCCTGTAATATAGTAAACCAGTTGGTGTTGAAGAAAGCGCCGCTCAAACCGAACATTACGCCCGCTATTGGCCCCACGACGAAAAACGCCGTGTGCGACCAGGGCAACCCAAACAGAACGATACCAAAACCGGCTGGAATCAGGGAGAGATACGAGATTAAGCCCCGCCTCTTTAGACGTTTCGTCTGACCCACGAAGAAGAGGCCCAGTAGCGAACCCATCGCCACGGAAGAGCTAATGAATCCAAGTAACCATGCTCCTTGCCCATAGACATCATGAATCAATTTGGGCATGGCGACTGTAATCGGCCCGGCCATTCCCATACTCCCTACCGAAAGGCAGAGGATGCTGACCCAGAGCCAGCGTGAACTCCTGACATAGAAGAGTCCTTCCCGCATATCCGCAATGACACCGGCGATACCTCGCTGGCGCTCTTCCACTTTCCCCACATCCCATCCATTCTCGCTTGCTACACTCTCTCCCCACGTATTCTCCTCTATCACACTGCCTCTGCTTGCGACCGGTACACCTTCGCCCTCTGGTACGCCTGTCTGCCAGGACGTAGACTGTACATGGCGCTCTGGAATCTGCACGGACAGCAGGAAGGTCACTGAGAGCAAGAAGCTCAGGCCATTCAGGGCGAAGACACCTATTGGGCTAATCAGGGCAATCAGACCAGCACCCAGGATTGGCCCGATCAACTGGGTCAGGATTTGGCTGGCAGAAACAAGGGCATTGGCCGAAGGCAGGTCATCTTTCTCTACCAGGTCTGGCGTAATGGATAGAATTGCTGGCATGAAAAAGCCATCCACCACGCCAAAGATCAGTGATTCGATGACCAGGTGCCAGAATTGTAACAGGCCCGCAAAGCCCAGAATACTGATTAGTAGCACAACCACGCCACGTCCGCCATCGGACCAGAGGATAATCATCCGGCGTGGCAAGCGGTCCGCCGTTACGCCTCCAATGAGCATAAAGATCAGGCGCGGAATTGTTGAGGCCACCAGCACAAGCCCCATAGCTGTACCTGAATGGGTCATCAGAACTACCTGCCAGGCTAGCGCGATATAGAAGATGCCATCGCCCAGTCCAGAGAGACTCTGCCCGATCCAGACCATAGCGTAGGGTCGCGAGTTCAGGGCGCGTGCAAAACGCAGGTGTTTTGTAAAAGTAGCAATCATATGATGGGACAACCCCTTTCTTTTGCCGCTCATGCCTGACCCTGCTCTCGTTTGTTGTGTATAAGACAGGTCGGAAGAGTGGGCAAAATACCTTTGAATAAGCGATTCACTATTCAGGCGCATACATGCGTTGTGACCCAGACTGGCCGGGCTTTTTTCTGGTTCACACATCTACTGTACAACACAGATGCCCAACTGGAGGGTTGTACAGGATACAGAGCTTGCATATGGATGCAACGAAGTACTATTCAGGCTTAAACCCCTTGATCAATGTGGTATAAAGAAGGTCAGAAACCTTGAGAAGTCTCTTAAAGCAATTGGGAGTTTTACATGACGCTTCG
The DNA here is from genome assembly GCA_035295005.1 of Ktedonobacteraceae bacterium. Classification (GTDB taxonomy): domain Bacteria; phylum Chloroflexota; class Ktedonobacteria; order Ktedonobacterales; family Ktedonobacteraceae; genus DATGJV01. The sequence continues at coordinate 4,337 of DATGJV010000638.1, forward strand.
CGACTTTTTGCGTACCAGCGATCTGGCCGAGGCCGGAGGTATAAGCGTTCAGCAGGTGCGCAACTATGAAGCTCTAGGGCTGTTGCCGCCTGCTGAACGGAGTAAGAGTGGTTATCGTCTCTACACGCAGCAACATCTAGCTGCGCTCAAAACCGCCCGCAGCCTGGTTGGTGGCTATGGCTGGCAGCGGACTCCTGCGATTATGCAGGCGCTTCATAGAGGCGATCTTTCAGCCGCGCTTGCGCTGATAGACACGCGCCACGCCGAGCTTGCCAGCAAACGTCTCCAGGTTGAGCAGACGCTGGCAGCCCTGTTTGCATTGGCCGCGCAATCCACTCCTCTGCCTGGCACACGCCGTCCCCAACGGTTCCGGGTGGGAGAAGCTGCCAGGCAGGTGGGCGTGCGTGTCTCGGCCTTGCATTTCTGGGAACAGCAGGGCCTTTTGCACCCGTTACGCGATCAGAGCAGTCACTACCGACTTTATGACGAGCAACAAATGCGTCGTTTGCGCGTGGTAGTCCTGCTTAGAGACGCTGGCTATAACTTCAGCGTCATCCTGTCAGTACTGAACGAGTTGGCGGCGGCCCGGCCAGAAAAAGCCATCGAGGCGGTGGAGAAGAGGCGTGAGGAACTGACGCGGGCAAGCTGGTCATGCATTGAAGCATTAACCTTCTTTCATCGCTATGTGAACGATTTTTGTATGTAGCACATCTTCTCGCTCAAGTGAATGTACAACGAACTGTACTCTGAGATACGGTTGCTCACTGGTTGCCTATCCTTTGACAGCACCGGCGGTCAAACCACTGACAAGTTGCTTCTGGAATAAGGTAAACATTACCACGATGGGGAGTGCGACGACTACACTTGCAGCCATCATATCAGGCCAGCGATCCTGAAACTCGCCGATATAGGTCAGCACGAAACCGGGTGGGATTGTGCGCATATTAGGACTGCTGGTTAAGGTGAGGGCGAAGAGTAACTCATTCCACGAATTGAGGAAGGCGAAAAAGCCCACCGCAACAACACCTGGAATAATGATGGGCAATACGATCACGCGCAGTACTCCCAGTCGGCTCAAGCCATCTACACGTGCTGCGTCTTCCAACTCGATGGGAAGCGTGTCACAGAAACCTTTGATCATCCAGATACTGAACGGCAGCGAGAAGGTAGTGAACGATAATATTAATGCCGGGTAGGTATTGAGCATGCCCAGCTGTCGGAAGAGGGTATAGAGTGAAATCAGGATGGTCACATACGGGAACATCTGAGTTGCCAGGATCACGAGCAGCAACGCACGTGCGCCTCTGAACCTGAAGCGAGAAAGAACATAGCCAGCAGGGGTGGCAGCCAACAGTGTTAAAAGCGTTGTAAATACGCCAACAATCAGACTATTTTTGAAATAGGTGACAAAACCGCTCTGATCGGCGGGTAAAATTTGGTAGCTATAGAGCGTCGGGTTGTGCGGCCACCATGTCGGTGGGTTCTGGAAAGCCTCGAACTGTGGCTTGATTGAGGTTGAGAGCAGCCAGAAGGTGGGAAAGAAGGCATAGATGAGCAGTATCAGCAATACGATGTAGAGCAACACCCGTGTCCAGCGCATACGCCGTCTGACAGGACGTCTGGTTGATGTGGGTGCGTTACCTGCTATGGTGGGTTCTTGATCGAGCATGGTATCCGGCACAGGTGCGCTGGTTGCCAGGTTGTCGTGTGAGATGGGTTTGGAGATATCGTGGCTCATCGGGTTTCCGCCTTCCCTTCCATGATGCGAATATAAAAATAGGTGAACACCAGCAATAAGAGTAGCCAGAGGACACCCATTGTGGCAGCATAACTGATACTTTCGTTAAGAAAGCCGGTCCGATAGATATTGACGACAATGTTATTGGTAGCATTGCCGGGACCGCCATTGGTCATGGCCCAGATGATGGCAAATTCGTTGAGACCCCAGATAAATTGCAGCGTGGTGGTAATCACGATAATGCCCCGCAAACTGGGAACTGTCACATGCCAGAAGCGTCCCCATGCGCCCGCCCCATCTACAGTGGCGGCGTCGAGCAAGTCTTGCTGCACCGTTTGTAGGCCAGCCAGCAGCATAAGCGCGAAGAAAGGGAACTTATTCCAGATAGCAGCGAAAATAGTAGCGATGATGGCGAGATTTCCTGTGCCACCGAACCAGGCCAGCGGTTGTGGGAAAGGACGCCAACCGAAGAGATTGATGGAGTTCAGGACGTTGTTGATGATGCCATACTGCGAGTTGAACATATAAAAGAACAGGTACGCGACCACTACATAGGGAATAACCCACGGCACCAATGCAAGACCACGCCAGAGCAATTGGAAATGAAGTCGCTGGTTAAGCAACAGTGCGAAAGCAAAGCCAATCACAAAGGCAATGATGGTTGAGGAGATGCTGAACAGGGCGCTGAAACCAACCGAGTGCCAGAAATCAAAGAGTGGGTTCGTCAGAACTTTACTATAGTTTTCCAGCCCGACCCAGTGATTGAGAAATGGTTCGGCCAGGTTGAGTGATTGAAACGAAAGCAGGATCGTATTGAAGACCGGATAAAAGATAACGCCGATCAACAAGATGAGCGAAGGCACCAGTAAAATAATAATTAACAGTGGGCCATCCAATCCCTGACCGTAGCGAGAATTACGCTTGCGCATGGGTGGTGTGCCGGGTTGTTCAGCATGTGCATTGAGCAAGGCCATGCTCGATCCTTTCCTTTTAGCTTAGCGTAGCGTACCTGAAATAGACGTTTCCCTGGCAAACTGAACGGGAGCAGTTGAAGGAAACAGGGATGGATGACTGGCAGGAGCAAGCTCTGCCACTACATCACATTCCTTGCCTGATGTTCCGCGCTCTATCTATTCAACTGCTCCGCGATGTGTATTTGATAAAATCTATCATACCACAAGCGGTATGACACGATTTTTGATCAGGCGTAGACCGTCTTGACTTCATCGGTTAACTGCTGGAGACGGGTCTGGACGGAAGCGCCACCGGCGATTTCCTGCAAAGCTGTCACCACAAAGCTAGCCGCTGTGTCATAAAGCGGACCGTAGGCAGGCGGCCTCATCGTAGGAATAACGCTCTGGATGAACGCCTGGCTGATTGGGTCCGAGAAAAGATTGGCGTATGGCCCACCAGCAACGACGTAGCTCTTGTGGGGGAAAACCCCTTCAGTGACCAGATAGTTGGTAAGCACTGACTTATTCGTCGTCAGGTATTGGATGAATTTCCAGGCCAGGTCCTTGTTGCTCGCCTGTGCAGACATACCAAGATTGTGAATGTCGGCGCAGGTGACCGGGCCACTCTGACCTGCTCCCACCGGGGTAGTTGTGACGCCGAAATGCTGGTTCACGGCGGCAACTGTATTGAGGGCGGGATTGGTATTACCAAGAATACCGGTTAAGTAGGGGCCATCCAGTTTGAAGGCGATTTTCCCATTTGCCATCAGTTCGCGCTCGGCTTTAATGGCCTGATCGGGCGGCGTCCACTTTTTGTTGACCGCTTGCTGTAACCAGGTGAATGCAGCGACAGTACCGGTATCGGCCCAGTTGATGGTGACATTGCCTTTTCCATCGTCCACCATTGGATTACCGCCGAAGGTCCAAATCCAGGGCCAGAAGCCGACAAGGGCATACTCGGTCTTTGAGATGTCTATACCAATAGGATAGGCATCGGACGGCAGTTTGGAGCGTAGGGTTGCCATCTGGCTATTCAGTTCATCTATCGTGGTGGGCGGCTTTGTCGCGTCCAGCCCTGCCTGGGTCATCAGGTCCTTGCTATACCAGAAACCGTGCGGCGAGATGCTGAAAGGGACAGCATAAACTTGCCCTTTGTAGGTACCCACCTCGAAGCTATTGGGGAAGGCGTCATTGCGCCAACTGCCAATATAGGAGTTGAGCGGTTGCAACGCTCCGCTACCTCCCAGAGAGTAGGGCCAGTTACCGCTTAGCTCCATCACGTCGGGCGGGTTCCCACCATTGGTCATGGTGGTCAACTCCTGTAGCATCTGGTCGAAGGGGATCGGGATGTTATTGATGGTGACGTTGTTCTGTGTCTGGAAGTCCTGGATGGCCTTGTCAATTTGCGCTTTTGTTGCGGTCTCGGCAGAGGCCCAGTTGGCGTACTTGAGTGTGGTACTATTGCCACTGGTGCTACTGCTGCCGCATGAAGCCATAATGGCCTCGATGCCGCTCAGAGAAACGCCCAGTGCCACAGCACGAAATATAAAGTCACGACGCCCAATTCTACCTGCGGTTAAATCCTGTACAAGCCTGTTTATATCGTTCATTGATACTGCTCCTATCGTTGTGAGGACGACATCCAATGATGACAAAATGACATCAACACATGAACCGAACATGTACAACCTGGTTTTTCGCTGTTTACCTCCCTCATACTCATTGAGACAGGTAGGATTGACACAAACCTCCTTTGCTATTCCTGGCACATTACTACGCACATAACTGTAGTCTTGACAACCTTTTGACCGCTCAAGAGGATAGCTGTACCTCTATTTCAACCAGCAGTGCGTCCGATTATTTCGCCAGTAGCACCTCAAGGTCCCGTTCACGTAAGGCGCTTAACACTGCTTGATCAGCAGAAGTGTCGGTGATGAGTAAATCAATCTCATCAACACTACAAAGGTAAGCCAGCTCTATTCCGCCTACTTTGGAGCCATCGGCGACGACAATACGTCTGCGGGCTGCTTGCAACATGCGACGCTTGATTTCCGCTTCGGGCAGGTTAACATTCGTAATACCACCATTGGGATCAATGCCATTGCAACCAAGAAATACGGTGTGTGCATTGATGCGTTCGATCATCAGCCCGCCAAGCGGGTCAACCAGCGAATGTTGCATAGGCCGCAACGTTCCTCCCGTGACGACAACTGTAAAACGTGGTATAGCCGATTCTAGCTCAAGCGCGATATTGAGCGCATTTGTGAATACGACAATATCGTACAAATCCGTGCGCTTCACTAGCGCCCTTGCAACGGCAGTAGTAGTGGTGCCGACATCTAAAATAACCGTTTCCCCATGAGAAACAAGGCCCGCGGCTGTTCGCCCAATAATCGCTTTTTCGTCTACACGCGCACCTTGCATCTCTTCAAAAGGACGCTCTGGATGAGGCACTGTCCGAGGCATAGCGCCGCCGCGGATGCGCCGGATATGGCCGCGTTCCGCGAGGGCATCTAAATCACCACGTACTGTGACTTCTGAGACATGGAACCTCGCGCTCAGATCACTTACGCGCACAAAATCCTGGCTTTTCACGAAGGCAAGCATCTGCTCTCGCCGCATCTCTGCTGGTACATCCCCATCAAATTTCGACTCGTCCATAATTTGTGCCCCATCTGATACGGCGGGTGGATTGAACTTTCGCTCTCGCCGTGCCTCTCACTGCATAACCCTGGTTGCGACGACCTGACTGTGATATATATGACCGGGTAAGACGTTACCGTAAGAAATAGCACGTTGTTCCAGTCATCAATCACAGGCTTAGTCTTGTGATAAGTTTACACGAACTTACATTCGTTTGTCAATAGTTATGATTACGAAAGCGTTATATACCATAAATTTGTATGAATATCTCCTGCTCACAGGCAAAAGCAACGAATTGAGACGTTCAGACATTGTAAATGCTTTCCATAGCATACATTCATGATAATGAAGGCACAAAATAAAATGGCACAATCCTTTGTAGTTACTTGTTTTTGGTTATCTTATCTTTTACAATCATAACAAAGGACAGATTGGTATGTTTCTTTTCGATTCTTGCTGAAACAGGAGGAGACCACGTGACGGAACCGCAGATTCGTGTATGGGAAGAAGATGTAGAAATCCCGACATACGGCGTTGGAGAGCCAGATAAAAACCCGATGTTTCTGGAGAAGCGCGTGTATCAGGGCAGTTCGGGCAGGGTATACCCGCATCCGGTTATAGACAAAATACTGGACGAGAAGAGACCGAAGCCGTATCGTCTCGTTTTTCTTGAGAATGAATACCTGCACATCGAGATCATGCCGGAAATCGGTGGCCGCGTTTATCGTGCGCTCGATAAGACCAATGGCTACGATTTCATCTACTACAACCGTGTGATCAAGCCAGCACTGGTTGGGCTGGCTGGCCCCTGGATTTCTGGCGGAATCGAGTTTAACTGGCCGCAGCATCATCGCCCGAATACGTTCGGACCGGTTGAATATGCTATTAGCCACAACACCGATGGCAGCGGAACGGTCTGGGTCAGCGAAATTGACCGCATGTACGGGACGAAAATGACGGCTGGCTTCACACTCTATCCAGGAAAAGCCTACCTGGAGATAGATGTACAGTTGTATAACCGCACTGCACAGCCACAGACGTTCCTGTGGTGGGCAAATCCAGCGGTTGCCGCCCACGAGCAGACGCAGTCGGTCTTTCCACCTGATGTACATGCCGTTTTCGATCATGGCAGACGCGACGTTTCCAGCTTTCCTATTGCCACGGGCATGTATTATAAGACGGACTATTCTGCTGGAGTAGACATCTCCTGGTACAAAAATATTCCTGTACCCACCTCCTACATGGCGTATCACTCGGACTACGATTTTATTGGCGGGTACGATCATGCTGTAGAGGCCGGAATCTTACATGTCGCCAATCACCACATTTCACCTGGAAAGAAACAGTGGACGTGGGGTAACAGTGAGTTTGGGAAAGCATGGTGCCGCAACTTGACCGACGAGGATGGGCCGTACATCGAGTTGATGACGGGGATATATACCGACAATCAACCGGATTTCTCCTGGCTACAGCCGTATGAGGAAAAATCGTTCAAGCAGTATTTCATGCCCTATAAAAACATTGGGATCGTAAAAAATGCCTCAATCAATGCCGCTATAAATCTGGAGATCAACAGCATAGAACATATAGCAAAGATACAGGTCTATGCGACAGCTTTCTTTGCAAACGCGGTAATCGAACTTACAGGGAAGTGCAAAGTCTACATCAACGAAAGCGTGACGATTTCGCCTACCCTGACCTTTGCGAAAGTAGTTTCACTGGACAGTGAAGAGCGGGCTTCTGATCTGGTTGCCAGCGTGAAAGATGCGCATGGCAATACGTTGATTGCATATCAACCTGAAGAGCCAGAAATTGCGCGTGTGCCAGAAGCGGCAAAACCTCTGCTCGCGCCAGAAGAGATGAGCAACAATGAGGCGCTCTACCTGGCCGGATTGCACCTGGAACAATATCGCCACGCGACATTTGAACCTGAACCTTACTATCTCGAAGGACTCAAACGCGACCCGGACGATATGCGCATCAATCTGGCCTATGGAACGCTCCTGTTGCGAAAAGGGCTGTTCGGGGAATGTGAGGCGCATTTCCGTGCGGCTATCGCAACTGCCACGCGGCTTAATGCCAACCCGTATGATGGCGAAGCATACTACCAGCTCGGTGTCGCATTGAAACTGCAAGGACGGCTTGATGAGGCATTCACCGCTTTCTACAAGGCGACCTGGTCGGCGTCATGGCAGGATGGCGCGTATTTTTCCCTGGCACAGATCGCATGCGAGAAGAAAGCGTATAGCGAGGCGTTAGAACTGGTTGAGAGGTCGCTCGTGCATAATACAAGGAATTTCAGAGCTATTCATCTAAAGGTGGCGTTGCTGCGGAAACTGGGAAAGGTGGAAGAGGCTGTGAACCTTGCAGAGGAAACAACCAGGTTCGATTTTGCCGATTTCGCGGCATACAATGAACGGTATTTGCTGTACCTGTCCAGTAAGGAAGATGAACAGGCTAAAACAGTCCTGCAAGAATTGACCCGTCTGATGAGAGACGACGTGCATAACTACATTACCCTTGCGACCAACTACGCCCAATGTGGATTGTACGAGGAGGGGAGAGATATCCTCCACCGGCTCGTTACGGATGCAAGCCATGATGTCTATCCAATGCTCCATTATTACCTGGGCTATTTTCACGAAAAGCTGGGACGAGCTGATCTTGCCCATGCTCATCGGCAGATGGGTAGTAGAGCCACACCGGATTACTGTTTTCCGAACAGCCTGGACGACCTGATCGTGTTAGAAAGCGCCATCGCCGCCAACCCCGGCGATGCCAGGGCGCATTATTACCTCGGCAACTTGCTATACGACAAGAAACGGCATCTCGATGCTATTCAGCACTGGGAAGCGTCGCGGGATAGTGACGATGCGTTCGCGACTGTTCACCGCAACCTGGCGCTTGCTTACTACAATACATTGGGAGAAGCGGAGCGGGCGCTCATCTCGCTTGAGAAAGCTTTTGCCTGTAATCCATTCGATGCCAGAGTACTGTACGAACTGGATCAGCTTCATAAAAAAGTGGGGTATGCTGCCGCGAAGAGGCTGGCGAACCTCGAAAGCCACATGGAGTTAGTTAGTACGCGAGACGATCTGTACCTGGAATATATCACGCTGCTCAATACTGTGAAACAGCATGAAAAGGCGCTCTCGCTCCTTGAGGGACATACATTCCACCCGTGGGAGGGAGGAGAGGGCAAAGTAACGGGCCAGTATGTTCTTGCACTGGTAGAGCTGGGGAAAGCATCTCTAGCTATGCAACAATACGATGAGGCGGTAAAAACGCTTCTGAAGGCGCTGGTCTATCCAGAAAACCTCGGTGAAGGCAAACTTCCGAATGCTCAGGAGAATAATATTCATTACTACCTGGGATGCGCCTATGAAAGCCTGGGACAGCTTGCGAAAGCTACCAACCACTTCCAGATAGCATCGCGGGGCCTTGCAGACCCAACCAGCGCCATGTTTTATAACGACCAGCCGCCGGATTTGATCTTCTATCAGGGATTGGCATGGCTCAAGCTCGGTGACACAAAGCAGGCCAGGCACCGTTTCAACACGCTGGTAGACTATGGAGAGCAACACCTGTTCGACAAAGTGAAAATAGACTATTTTGCAGTCTCGCTTCCTGATTTCCTTGTATTCAACGACGATTTGAACAGGCGAAATGCGGCACATTGTCACTACATGATGGGTTTAGGCCACCTCGGTATGCAAGAGTTGGCAGAGGCTCGCAAGCATTTTGCTCAAGTCCTGGCATTGGATGCCGGTCATCAAGGGGCGATGATTCATCTCGCAATGTGCATGGAGAGAACGTAGCGCCATCTGCGAGGAACAGGCATGGAATCAGAAAATCTGCTATTATAGTAAACAGTAGAGTAGACAACGAACTAGCATGGATGGCACTCATTGAGGAGAGTTATCCAGAGGAGGCATCATGTCCGAGACTGCTGTCACCCCTGAAGGGATACCAGTCATTACCGCCGACCCATTCTCGCTGGAGAATCTTTCTGAACCACATGCCTTGCACGAACAACTACGCGAAGCGGGGCCAGTGGTCTACTTAGACCACTATGGTATCTGGGGAATGGCGCGTTATGAGCAGGTCAACGCCGCTCTCAAGGACTGGGCGACCTTTTCATCAGCGGCAGGTGCGGGCCTGAGTAATTTTCATAAGGTGAAGCCCTGGCGTGTACCAAGTCTACTTCTTGAGGCCGATCCACCTGCCCATACCTATGCCCGCGAGGTCGTTGGTCCAATTATGGCACCTCCCGCTATGAAAGCGTTGCGAGCGGATTTTGAACGCGAGGCTATTGAGTTGGTGGATAGGCTCGCGGCGCCCGGCAGTTTCGATGCAGTTTCCCAACTCGCCGAGGTGTATCCACTCAAGGTGTTTGGTGATGCCGTGGGGTTGCCCGATGAAGGACGTGAGAACTTGTTGCCCTATGCCAACATGGTATTTAATGCCTTTGGGCCGCGCAATCAGTTGCTCGTGGAAGCCATGGCCGGTGCCCAGCCAGTCCAACAGTGGATTGCGGCCAATAGCCGGCGCGAGGTGTTGCGCCCCGGCAGCTTCGGTGCCCAGATTTGGGCGGCTGTAGATGCCGGTACGATACCGGAAGAATGGGCACCACTGCTAGTTCGTTCCCTGCTCAGTGCAGGTCTGGACACAACGATTAACGGCATTGCTGCCGCTATCTACGCACTGGCGAGTAACCCTGAGCAGTGGAGCTTGTTGCGACAGAAACCATCGTTGGCTAAAGGAGCATTTGAGGAAACGGTGCGCTGGGAATCAACTGTGCAGACGTTCTTTCGCACTACCACTCGCGATGTCGAGATTGCCGGGAAACGCATCCCTGCAGGAGAGAAAGTTCTCCTCTTCCTCGGAGCTGCCAACCGCGATCACCGGCAGTGGGCAAACCCGCACACCTTCGATATCACACGTAACGCATCGGGGCATGTTGGGTTCGGTATGGGTATCCATCGCTGTGTCGGGCAAACCGTCGCCCGCCTGGAGGCGGAAATTGTGCTGACCGCCCTTGCCCGGCGTGTAGAACGAATAGAACTTTCAGCCGAGCCACGGCGTAAGTTGAACAATACACTGAGGGCATGGAGCAGTCTGCCCGTGACCGTTCACCTTGCTACTGCTTGAAGCAAATAGTCTATCAAGAACGATTGAGAAGGGTTTGCCACTGTTTGTTTAGTACAGGTAAACAGTGGCAAACCCTTCTCAACTATGCCATAAGGCGATGATCCTTCTGTTCTTTAACTCGCTGTCCAGCCGCAATCAATTGTCTGGGCGCTGCCGGTTATGCCACTGGCAGCGTCTGAGCAGAGATACGTCACCAGTTGCGCGACCTCTTCAGGCTCCAGCAGACGGCGAATAGCGGCTTCTGATAACATAATTTTTTCCACTACATCAGATTCTGGGATGCCATGCACACGCGCCTGGTCCGCTATCTGCTTCTCGACGAGCGGTGTGCGAACGTAGGAGGGACAGACCGCGTTACAGGTGACGCCATGTTCCGCACCTTCCAGAGCCGTCACACGAGTTAATCCCAGCAGACCATGTTTGGCGCTGACATATGCCGACTTAAATGCTGAAGCCCCCAGAGCATGTACCGACGCAATATTGATGACTCGCCCCCACTTATGCGCGTACATCCCCGGCAACACGGCTTTGGTCAGGAGAAACGGGGCTGTCAGCATGATTTCAAGAATCTGCCGCCATTTTGCTTCTGGAAACTCTGTAATGGGCGCGACGTACTGGATGCCCGCGTTGTTCACCAGGATATCAATCTGACCATCCGCTGCAATGGTTTCGCTTACAAGTCGTTGCAGGTCGTCCCCGTTGGTCATATCTGCCGCCTGAAAACGTACTCCGTCCAGTTCAGCCGCCGCTGCACGACCCCGTTCAATATCAACATCAGACAATGTTACGCGCATCCCATGCTGAGCAAAATCGCGCACAATTGCCAGACCTATACCAGACGCTCCTCCTGTCACAAGAGCGGTCTTCCCTTTTAACGCAGCCATAAAATAACTCCTTCTCGTTGCTATATGACATGTTTCTTATTCATTATCAGGTGTATCGGCGTCTTCGTCAAGCATGCAACGATGAGGAAAAACAGGAATGTTTTATGCGATTAAAGGCAACCCCAGTACGAAGAAAACCATGCAGATTGCCATTACCGGTGCAAACAGGCTGACAATTGAGAAGTTCCGCTCGACGGATTTCCCACGACTACTCCACAATGCCAGCAGCATAAAGGCGGGAAATATAATCAGGTAATAGCGGCTGATGCTCTTGATGCTCCCGGTGGAAAGCGGCATCACCATCATGACAAAGGTGTACAGCGCATAAATGATTGGTAACGAGCGAAAAGCCCAGATAGTGAAACCGATAAATACGAAGATCATGACCATATTCAAGGCCCAAAAATTCCACTCCATTGCATTGGGTGCCAGAGGATGAATAATTGAGCTAAGAACCAGTCTGACAGGGTTACTTACCTGTCGATCCCAACCAACGCTGTGGTTATGGATGCTTGCCAGGAAATCGCCGGTTTGTATTTGCGAATAAATAAAAAATGGGACTAATCCAAGAGGAATCAGGGATAGAGCTACCAGATGTAGCCAGTTACGGAATCCTTTCGCTGCCACCAGCAGCCCAGAAGTTCGAGAGTACAGCCAGGCCCGTCCTTTCTCTACCCCTGTCATATGCTGCATATCAGGTAAAGGCGCGTACTGCTCGCTGAGAACCTGCCAGTACTCCCAGATTACAGGGATAAGTAGTGCAAGCCCTTGAATCCGGGCTAGCGAGCCTAAACCACCGCAGATACCGGCAAGCCACCAGCGATGTTGACGGGCATAATAGATGCACATCACTGCACAGGCCAGGAACACTGATTCAGAAAAGGCTGCCGAAAGATAAAAGCTGGTGGGGAAGAGCGCAAGATAAAATATCGTTCGTGCGGCAATCTGCGAGTTAAATTCGCGGCGTACTAATAAATAGAGATACGTTATGGCAATCAGCCCGGCAACGTTGGAAACAAGAACGGCGCCAATATCAAACGCGGCATCGCTTCCCCCGAAGAGATATCCGAAGGGGAAAATTAACAGAGGATAGAGCGGGTGAAATATCCAGTTTGAGGCCGTGTTCAGGGTACTGGCAGCCCAGTATCCATGTTCCGCGATATCAATATAAAAACCCGCATCAAAGCGCCGCCACATTAACCACAGGAGTTGCGGAAATTGGGTGTTCAATGGTACCGAAGGCTCTATCGGATTGCTTTTCATCACCGGAAGCAGGTAGAAATCGGCCATGATGCCTATTAACACAAGTACTATGCGCGTTCCCAGGTATGGGAGCCAGACATCTCGCACAATACCGGTCAGATTTCTGGACCGTTGCTCAATCACTTCAGCACGTGTTTCCTCTGTTGTCGCCGCTGGTACAATCGTCTCTTCTATCGTAGACATAGATGTATTCCCCGTTTCTTCTCTGGGTATTTGCTAACAGTGACGTGCCGCACAAAATAACAGTAACGAGTTCAATCATCCTTCAGTAGAATTACTGAAGCCTTCAATCGTATGAGCGGCAATTCTAAACATCGGTAAATCCTACAGTCACGTGAGAAACTCTCTACAGGTAGACAGCGTGTCACAGATAGCACCTACCCTATCAGAACAGCATCTACTTGTTGTCAGTGTTCAATCAAGGTATGAAATGAGTCACGAAGAAAATCCCGGTTTAAGTTGAACCTACAAGGAGAGATAACCCATGAAAAGCAACCGTCTGCTCCTGTTTGTATCCGCCGTGCAAATGCTCCTGTTTGTACTACTCGCCAGGTGGGTACATACCCATCCGGTGAATCGTTTTGATGTCGCTATGACACACCGCGTACAAAAACGCCACACTCCAGTGTTCTCCGCACTCTCTCAGTGTTGCAGTGTACTGTGTTCGTGGCAGTTCGTGAATATTCTGGGTCTTCCTCTATCGCTTGTGTTGTGGAGATCGCGTCTGCGTTTAGAAGCGATCATGTTCGGCAGTGTTACGGTGCCTGGGACGGTGTTCAGAAAACTTTTGCAACGCATGGTTGCTCGTCCGCGTCCAGCCCCGCCACTGGCGCATGTAACAAAGAAAAAAAGTAGCCCCAGTTTTCCCAGTGGGCATGCTGCAACCTCTATCTTTGGAGGAGGTTGGCTGCTGATACTTAGCGGTCTGCTGCTAAAAGAGAAGCAAGGATGGTGGAAAGCGTTGGCAAGTAGTATTACTGCATTGATGGTTTTGTCGGGTCCCTCTCGTATCTACCTGGGAGAACATTGGACAAGCGATGTTGTTGGCGGCTATCTGTATGGAGGTGCGTGGTTAACTCTATCGTTTTCTCTCTACTTCACCCTGAAAGACAACTCAGTACTCACCAATGGCAAGAAAGTTGCTGCAACGAAAAATCATGTTGTGCAACTGGCAAGATAGGAGTACAATGTCGCTGCGAACAGCTATACGTGGTTATATAGTCAGGAAAGTAAGGACGATATGGCAAAGAAAAAGCACCAATCTCCTCGCGTTTCGCAGGATGATAACTACAGGCGCAGAACGTAATTGCTACAGCACGAGAGCAATATGAGGAGGCGCTACAGCATTATCAACGCACCGCGGAACTTCAACCCGACATCGCTGATTCCTGGGCCGATCTCGCTTCCACCTATCAGAAGCTCGATAACGTTGAGGAAGCCGAAGCCAATTACAGGCATGCCATCCGTTTGAATCCGCATAATGAAGACCTCTATTATGTGCTTAGTACAATGTTTCTTGATCACAATCAGCCTGATAAGGCAATTGAGGTGATTGAGGAAGGTTTGAGCGAAAATCCAGACTCAATCATCATGAATATTACACTGGCGACCATGTATTTAGAACAAGGGGATTATCGCCAGGCCGAAATATTCATGAAACAAGCTGAACGTATTGATCCCGATGCACCTTTTGTCAAGATGTTTAGTGAACTTATCACAACATCGAAGCAGAATGCGGCACTTACAGGCCCTAAGTTCGGCAGACAGCAGAAGCAAACTACCGCACTTTCAGCGCCCAAATTTAGTAGACAGCAGAAGAAGAAAAGATAAGAAGTTCATCCTTTTGCTGACGGTACCTCTACCGCAACGTCAAAAAGACTGCGTAGATAGCTGTTAAGAAACATGCCGTTGGGATCAAGTTCGGTACGCACACGCCGAAAATCATCCCGGCGCGGATAGAGTGTTGCAAGGCTTTCGGCTGTTTGCGTGTGTATCTTGCCCCAGTGCGGGCGTCCCTGGTAGCGCCGGAATATTTGCTCGATATGGTAGAAGTACGAGCGATACGGCATACCCTTGTACATATGCACAGCGATATAGGCCGAATCGCGCTGGTAGGCCGGGCTGAGCCAGATATCGTCTGCATGTACAAAGCGACATTCTATTGGAAAGTGGACGGCGAACTGGTGCTGTTCGATACATTCCTGGATTTCGCGTATCACGCTCTCAAAATGTTCTGCCGGGATGTTATACTCCATCTCCTGGAATCGGACCATGCGTGGAGTAGCAAAGAGGCGATGGCTGTAATCAATCTCGTCAACCGGAGCTATGCCCATTGCCGAAATATTACAGATTGCCTTTGTCAACCGTGGCACCATGCGACAACTTTCTGAAAGAACCGAGTACACATAATTTTCCATCACGATCTTATTGAACGTTCCCCACCAGTTGCTCCCATTTGCCGGTTCCTCTGTCTCATTCAGAAATTTGGCCTGTACCCACTTTGTGTAAGGCATCCAGAAAAACTCAAAGTGGCTGTTCTCTTGTTTGTAGCGTTCCAGATTGGTCAGGCAATCGTCCAGGCTCTCACGGTGGCTCTGGAAGTGCAGGCGTTTGGCGGGAACGACGCGCACAGTTGCCTTCGCGATGATACCTAACGTACCCAGCGAAACCTGGGCTGCTTTGAACACATCGGGGTTTTGCTCTGTTGAACATTCCAGCAATTCGCCAGTTGCGGTGACAAGGGTCAACTTTTCAATCTGCGTAGAGAGCGTGCCAAAACGGATACCTGTGCCGTGCGTCCCCGTGCTGATGGCCCCGGCGATGCTCTGTACGTCAATGTCACCCAGATTTTCCTGTGCCAGTCCCCTGTCAAAAAGTTCTTTGCCCAGGTTTTTGAGTTGTGTTCCGCCCAGAGCAGTTACAGTACCATGTGCTTCATCAAACGCTTCAATGCCCTGCACATTTTCGAGCGATACCAGCACATCATCGGTCTCCACCAGTGGTGTGAATGAGTGACCTGAGCCTACGACGCGCACATGTCGCCCCTGCTGTCCCCATGCTTTGACCATGCGGGCAAGTTCGGCAATGCTCTCCGGTTTCACAATCTGTTGCGGCGTGCATTGCACGGAACTCGACCAGTTATGCCAGCGTTTCATCTGCCCTGTATCCATAAATGTAATCTTCCTCTTTTTCCTGTAGGGGCCGATTTATCGGCAAGTGTTGCGAAGGCCGATAAATCGGCGCTGGGCGCGATAAATCGACCCTACACGGTTATAGAAAACATTGACCATCGCCGCGATAGGTTGTGACGGTATCCACAATAGCCCCATGCGAGACGAGTAGCAGGTGAGTAAAGCGTTCGCACAGTTCTCCCGCCTTGCTGTGACGCATAAATATCGAATCGCCGGGGTGAAGTTGCACATCTCCCGTATATCGTATCGGTGTTTGCACCTCGCCCGCTCCCTCAAGTGGGTCAAGCCGTGCGCCTTCTGGCAGGTATGGTCGCGGTTGCTTGTCAACTCCGACCGCGCCGGATGCAATATAGCCTCCACCCAGACAGGTATAGAGTGACGGCCCCGGTTGTCGCACAATTTCAATGGCATACCCTGCGGCGGGTTGAAAGCGAAAATCCCGGTAGTTATCAAACAGCGCTGGTGAATAGAAGCCCGACCCGACGGTAATTTCCGTAACAACCGCTTCAGCGCGAGTTGTGCGCATACTGCCAGTACCGCCGCCATTGACGACGCGCAACTGTACGCCATGTCGCTCAATCAAGGCCACGATTGCCGCCCGCCGTTCAGCAACTTCTACCGCTGAACGCCGCTTGAGCATCTGCACAAACCTGTTTTTGGCCGCTTTGCCAGGGTAAGAGTCGCCCAATCCAGCAATCTGCGCTTCATAGCCCATCAATGCATCAAGCCACACGTGAGAGGAGTTGAGGATGCGTTCAAGAATCGGTTGCACTTGCTCGACAGTGCGCAATGAAGAACGCCACACGCCAAAATGCAGCCCAGGGAAATTCGACGCCATATCAATATCCAGGCAGAGCGGCAGGCGCACACCATACTTCTGTGCCTGCCGCTCTGCCTGCTCGACATGTTCAACACTATCAATCATCAACGTAATATGCGTTCCCCCGGCGGTTGCGCGTGCCACGGCAGCGATATCCTCTTCATGCCAGCACGGGTAGCCAATGAGCAGGTCATCGAACCCCTGTTGCGCCATATACGCTGCTTCTTGCGCTGTAAAG
>DATGJV010000639.1:0-8500 GCA_035295005.1 Ktedonobacteraceae bacterium
GCTTAGCACCAGACGCACCCTCACAACTGTGTCAGTTGTTGCAAGATAGCGGTAGCGGCCAAGCTGAACTTCGAGCCAGCCGTGTGCATTCTGAACTAGACGCTGCATTGCTCTGCTGCCGACTTCCGGCCAAATGGCGAAATCATACCCAGATGTATTTTCAAAAGCTCCCCGCACATCATTGTCGAGCAGACCCAGCGGCGAGATGACAACGCTTGATGGTTTGGCAAGTTGCGGTTCGTTTAGCTCATAAAGGGCATGACCTTGCGCCAGCTTGACTACGATACGCTCTACGCGATCTAGTTCGATATTGAAAAGTGACTGTTCGTTTTCCCACCGCAGAGCCGCCGTAAGCCGAGCTTGCAGGGCGTGTTGCTTGGCAAGCGTGCGGCGTATCTTTTCCCTGCCTACTCTCGCCGGGTCTGTCGTCCCGCAGATAACGCATTCGATCAGGCAAGCAAGATATTCTTCATCAAATGAGGCTTTATTATTACAAGGCAGACAAGCGGGAACGACGGGGAGATTTTCGGGGAACGGTTCGTCCAGCAATATTCGTGATGGTACATGATCACGTGTCTGTGTTGCCTCGCCACAGTAAGCGCAAGCCTCGGCCTGGCGCGTGTCACCATCATTCTTGAGTTGTCTCATAACTTTGTCATTGATGCTCCAGCCTACACAGTTTCCTGACAATCAGTATATCACTGGAGATAGAGCAAGCGCAAACCCCAACATTTTGCTAGTGGAAGTCATACAACTATTTGGTCCGAAGAACTCATCACCGAAAGCATAAGATAACTCATCCACAGGATGATTATGCTATTCCCACTAACAGAATATTAGGATTTACAAATAACCTTCCTCCGGGTATTGTATCATGTTCCTCAGTAACATTGTTGTTCCCTACGAAGATCAAGCGATCTCTCAAACTCTTTTGCTCAGGTCATTCACTGATTCTTGCCAGGTGACGTTTAGCGGACGTGGTAATGCACGTTAATGAAATAAACTGGTAAAAAAGACTCGACATTGCTTCGCTCGTCGAGTCGGGCGCGCTAAAGCGGGCCCCTACGTGCCTGCGGGTGCTGTTGACCCGCGCCCGCAGGCGCGTAGGGGCCCGCTTTAGCGCGCCCAGGGTACGAGCGGTAGCGATGTGCCAGTCAGCCGACCTATTACCAGATTTATTTGTTAATCTGCATAACCTGTCCCTACTGGTATCGCGAGGGTGTTGCCTCGGTTCCAATGTATCACACCACCAACGGTCGTCCGCATTTTGTGCAGAAGCGGTTGGTGGCCGGGTTTTGTATGCCGCAATAGCGGCATTGATTGAGGGGGTAGCCGCAGCGGGTGCAGAATTTCATCTGCGGTTTATTGAAATGCCCGCATTGCGCACAGCGATGGAGGGGCATAGTTGCTGTCTTGCTGATATCGAGCGGTGAAGATGGCACACGGTAGTTGCCGGGAGATGGTAGAGAATTGACGGCCCGTTCCAGGGCTTCGGCCATATCACTGGCGCGTTGGTAGCGTTGCTGGGGATTCTTCATGAGCGACGTGAGAACGACCTGTGCAATAGCAGGGTCAATATTGGGGTTGATGGCGCTGGGATGCGGCGGCATTTCGTAGATATGGCTGTGAGCGAGCGCCGGATAATTATCGCCGAGGAAGGGTAATCGTCCTGTTAATGACTCGAAGAGCATAATGCCAAGTGCATAGATATCGGCCCGCCCGTCTACCGGCCCACCCTGGCACTGTTCGGGGGACATATACTCCGGTGTTCCAACACCCGCACCATGGCGGGTCAGTTCTTTAGTACCGGCCAGCACTTTAGCGATGCCAAAGTCGGAGAGGATAGGGCGTCCCAGGTTATCCATCAAGACGTTGACGGGCTTTACGTCGCGGTGAATGATACCGTGGTCATGCGCATATGCGAGGGCGCTGGCAAGTTGTGTGAAGATACGTCTGGCCTCGAATACATCGAGGGTTTGCCCTCTACTTTGCAGTTGGTCCAGGCGGCTTTTGAGCGTACCGCCGTCCACCAGTTGCATAACGATATACAGGTGTCCATTCTGTTCGCTGGCATCGTGGACCGTGACGATATTCGGGTGAGAGAGCCGGGCTACGAGTCGTGCTTCAAGATTAAAACGTTCAACAAAACTCCGATCAGCCGCAAACCACGGGGGTAGAACCTTGACCGCAACCTCCCGGTCGAGGTTCTCTTGCCTTGCTCTATATACACGGGCCATGCCTCCCTGTCCCAGAGGTGCCAGAACGGTACAGTTCCCCAGCGTCATTCCGAGCAATTCGTCTTTTTGCACAGCTTACCCCGGTTGGACTAGAGAACGCGATTACTGACTGCCCCTACCGCCTATCATCGCGCTCTACCATCGCAACAGGCACACCATAACGAAACGCATATATTCACGCTATGCGCTTGCTAGAGTACCTTGCTTGCTACCACCCTCTATCGCCTGGTGAAAACCAGCACGGTCTGGCCGAGTTGGATCCTGTCGCCCTCTTGCAGAGGATAGGTCTGATACTTGTTGACCATTTGACCATTGACTTTCGTCCCGTTGGCGCTGCCCTCGTCCTTCAGAGCGTAGCTTCCGTTGCCCATATTGACAATGGAGGCATGCAGACGTGAGACGGCCAGGTCCTCCAGGAAAATGTCGCTCTCGCGGCTGCGCCCGATGCTCAAGGAGTCTTTGCGTACCTCGTAGATTTTTCCTGGCTCTTTGCCCTCTTCGACGCGCACCATACCGACATCACCCTGTGGGCCGGTATTCGGGCGCAGCATCGTTTTATCGGCCTCAAACGCTCCTGGAGGAGTGCCAAAGCCACCCTGGTTAGGCTGTTGCCACGAGGGTGAACCCAGGCTACCGCTCTGTGCGGGTTGTCCCCAGCTTTGTTGCGCTGGCGCGGGTTGTTGTGCTGCCGGTGTACCCCACTGATCTACCGGTTGTGCTGCCGGTGCGGGTTGGCTCCAGGCCGGAGCGGCATTGTTCGCGCCATAGGCTGTCGGTGCAGGCTGCTGTCCCTGCTGCCCTTGACCTTGCATGCCCCAGATGTTCCCAGGTTGCTGTTGTTGCTGGGCAACTGGCTGGCCCCACTGGTCAAGTTGCTGTGATGGTTGAACAGGCTGAGCGGGTTGTCCCCACGCAGGTGCGGGGTTATTGCCGCCAAACGCGGTGGGAGCTTGCTGTGGAGCAGGGCTGCCTGGACTGGCAGGGCTACCCCAGGACGCGGCACCAGGTTGTTGCATTTGCTGTTGTGGCTGTCCCCATTGATCGGCCTGGGCGGCGGGCTGTGCTTGCGGCGACACGGGCGAATTCCATCCCTGACCGCTCGCCTGATTGCTACCCGGTGCTGGTGTGCCAGATGCTCCCCATGCGCTGGCGGACTGGGCTGGAGCCATCGGGCTCTGCGGACTTCCCTGATTGCCCCACTGATTGGCTGCCGGTTGACCCCAGGAATTGGCGGCGGGCTGTTGAGTGGGATTTTGCGCCCCCCAACTATCGGCTCCCGGTTGTTGCTGTTGCTGTCCGCCCCAGGCATTCGCTGCCGGTTGCTGCTGGTTTTGCATACCCCAGCCAGCAGTGCCCGGTTGCTGCTGTTGCGCGGCCCAGGCATTGGGATCCTGCTGCTGCCCATTCCAGCCAGCGGGCGCGGCCCCCTGCTGTTGTTGGGCCCACTGATTATCTGCTGGATTGCCCATTCCCTGCTGGTTCCAGCCACCCTGGCCCATTGCATCCTGTTGGCCCTGTTGTTGCCAACCCATCGCACCCTGAGATGTACCCGCCTTTGTCCCCCCTTTGCCTTTTCCACTGTTGCGGAATAGCAACAGTGCGGCGACGAGGATAATCACCGCCAATGCGATACCGCCGCCGATGAGAACCGGCAATGATACAGGAAGACTGCTAAGGAATGCAATTACTATGAACGCAAGCGTTTCTCTCATGTCGTTCACCCCTCTGATCGTCGTTGCGGTCATGAAAATCATGATACCGCGCTTGGATACCAATCAAGATATCACTACTCTGCGATTTAGTGCGACTAAACACCACATTTATCGCAATTCAAAACGTACCTCAACACTGCCAAAGCGCAGAATATCGCCGTCTTTTAGTACACGTTCCTCGTGTGGTGTTAAGGTTACACCATTTAAGCGAGTTTTATTCAGGGCATTGAGGTCTTCCACGGTAAACGTGCCATGTTGGTTTCTCAGGTGTGCATGCCGCCTCCCCACTGTTTTGTCGGCGAGGGTCACATCTGGGAAAATACCCAGGATGGGGTCTTGCCGTCCTACAACCATCACATCACCTGTGAGCGGAATGACTTGCCCACTTGAGATAACTACAAGGCGAGCCTGTTTTTGCGGAGCCACCATTGGCATGCCCGGATTTGCATTCTCTGCCTTCTGTTCGTTCGCAGGTGCCGCAACTCGCTCCATGTGCGGCATTGCCTGGATACGCTCCTGTAACTGTTCGAGTGCTGCGATAAACTCCTGCGGAGTTGCGTAGCGTTCCTTTGGTGATTTCGCCATAGCTTTCTGCATAAAGTAATCCATCTCTATGGGCAAGTCATGACGAATGCGGCAGATGGAAGGAACTTTCTCGTTCATATGTTTGATGACAATATCCACGGCGGTATCTCCCTCAAAAGGAGGCGAACCGGTCAGCATCTCAAACAACACAGTTGCAACCGAGTAGAGATCAGAGCGGGTATCCGCAGAACGCCCACTTTCCGCCTGCTCTGGCGAGATGTAGTAGGCCGTACCCATAAATACATTTGACTGCGTAAGAGTGACAGTTTCCCGACTCCGCGCCAACCCAAAATCGCCGATTTTCACCACTTCTCGTGTGTTGACCAGGATGTTTTGCGGTTTAATATCCCGATGTACCACCCCTTGTTTATACGCTGTTTCAAGTCCTTCGGCAATCTGTCGCGTATAGTTCAATGCACGTAACGGTTCCATTGGCCCTTGAGTAATCATATGGTACTTTAGGTTTTGCCCGTCCACATAATCCATCACAATAAAGTTCATGTTGCCGTCATTGCCGTAGTCCACGATGCGCACAATATGGGGGTCGCTGAGATTCAAGAGGATGTGTGCCTCGCGCTGAAAACGTGCAAGTAGTTCGCCATCATTTGAAAGTTCCAGGTGCATTACTTTCACCGCATAAATGTGGTTGTTTTCGGTGTCACGTGCAACATAGACGGTGGCAAAGCTGCCCCGCCCGCGTTCATCTATGAGTTTGTATTGGTCTTTGATGACACGTCCAATCATGTCACCGTACATATTCGTAACTCCTCACTGATTGGCTACCTCTCGCGGCTATTATACATCATTCACAGCATAATGTCATAGTGGTTTTTCCTGCGTTGTGTTTTTTCTCTGTGTGTATTTAAGAACGTGCATGGAGAGTAATTCGGTAACATATAGCACCCCCTGGCAATTGCCGTTTGCCAGGGGGTGCTATATGTTGTTGTCACCTTGTTATGCTTTACTCCCTTGTATAGCTGATAGCGCCATCAAGTAGCTGGTCTATGCGTTGGAGCATGTCGTCGGTCAATGTCACTTCAGTGGCTTTGACGTTTTCCTCGATTTGCTCAGGACGTGAAGCCCCGATAATCGTTGCACTCACATTATCATGGCGCAATATCCATGCCAGTGCCAACTGAGACAACGAATAGCCATTGTGTTGTGCCAGTTCATTCAATTGCTGCACTGCCGTGAGCGTCTCATCGCTCATGATGTCACTCATGAACTGATTGATGCTGGGGTTCGCGGCACGTGTTCCCTGTTGTGGCTGTTGTCCAGGTTTGTATTTACCTGTCAGCACACCCTGCGCCAGTGGCGAGAAAACCACCTGCCCGATGCCTTCGCGTTCGCAGAGGGGAATGATGTCGGGTTCAATGTAGCGTGTCAGCAAGTTATAGATAGGCTGATTCGATACGATGCGGTCCAGATTCATCTCCTTTGCCATATAGACTGCATCGGCAATCTGTGTTGCCGACCACTCGGAGACACCCACGTACAGCACTTTCCCTTGCGAGACAAGATCATCAAGCGCACGCAGTGTCTCCTCTAAAGGGGTGTGCGAATCGTAGCGATGGCATTGATACAGGTCAATATAGTCGGTGCCGAGTCGCCGCAAACTGGCATGGCACTGTTCCATGATGTGCTTTCGAGACAAACCCCGGTCGTTGGGACCTTCGCCCATTGGAAAGTAGACTTTTGTTGCCAGCACAAAGGAATCGCGTGAAAAATCTTTCAGGGCGCGTCCCACAACCGTTTCAGTTTCGCCGCGTTGATAGGCATTGGCTGTATCAAAGAAATTGATGCCCAGCTCATATGCTTTGTGAATACACTGAATGGCGGTATTCTCTTCGACTGAGCCGCCATAGGTGAGCCAACTGCCGAGCGCAATTTCACTAACGCGCACTCCTGCGCGTCCGAGATGGCGATATTCCATAGGAAATACTCACTTTTCTCCATTACAGAACAGAATGGGATTGTACACAATCAACACTCTTTACTATAAAGTGGCCTGGCAAGGTCATGTTTTCATAGGGTACCCATCCTACGAAAACATCTCGCTGATACTCTCGCGGTTGTGAATGCGTTTGATGGCTTCGCCGAAGAGCGGGGCCACCGATATCACCTCGATTTTATCGGAAAAGGTGACGGGCTGGTGTTCAACGGTATCGGTGATGATCAGCTTTTTGATCGGGCTATCATCAATACGCTCTATCGAGCTATTCGCCAGAACACCGTGCGTGACTGCTGCGTAGACTTCGATGGCCCCTTGCTTTATGAGTTCTTCCGCGACTGTCGCAAGTGTGCCGCCGGATATGGTGAAATCGTCTACGATGAAGGCGGTTTTGCCCCTGACATCGCCAATTATTTCCAGGATATGCGCTTTCTCATCATGGGCGGTACGTTCCTTATCGGCGATGGCAATGGAGACGCCCAGTTCAGAGGCATAGCGGCGTGCTTGCTTGGCAAAGCCAATATCGGGAGAGACGATAATGAGGTTTCGCAAATGTTTGTTGCGGATGCATTCAGCCAGTGTGGGGAGGGCGTAGAGGTTATCCACTGGTATATGGAAGAAGCCTTGAATTTGCGGCGCATGCAGGTCCATTGTCACCACACGGTTGGCACCGGCGGCCTCGATGGCATCGGCGCAGACCCGCGCCCGGATAGCGACTCGTGGCTCGTCCTTCTTGTCGCCTTTGGCATAGCTAAAATAGGGGATAACGACCGTCACCGAGTCGGCGCTGGCGCGTTTGAGCGCATCTATCCAGAAGAGCAGCTCCATAAAATTGTCGTTCGTGGGGAAGATGGTTGATTGCACAATGTAGACGCGCCGCCCTCGCACATTTTCCAGGATACGCACAAATGTGTTACCGTCCGAGAAATGTAGCGTCTCGTTTTTCCCCTGTACCACATGCAGATAATCGCAGATTCTCGCGGTGAGCCGGGGACTCCCGCTCCCGGCAAATATCATCATACTATCGTAGTTTTCTTCGCTCATGTAAGTTGTCCTTTGTTAGTGATATTCAGAGTCGGCTTCTCCGGCTATTCCTTCTTCAAATGCTTTCCGTAGTTCTTGATAGTCTTCTGGATAATTTCTCGCCCTGATTGCTCCATAACCATGCATGAGTTTGGAAGATACGCGCCGAATGATGACAGTTCCATCATCTATCTCAAACCTCACCGTATCATGTGGCTGTAAGCCCATGATGTCACGGATCTCCTGCGGAATAGTGATTTGCCCTGTTTCTGACACCTCTGTCTCAAAATCTTCCATGGTAATACTATCCATTCATAAGGTTTCTGCATATTTGCTCTATTAGGACGATAACACGGTATTCTTCCGTTGTCAAATTGAAACACAAGGCGGAAGGCGGGTTCACCGAAGTGATTTTTTGCCCGCTTGCTCGTTTTATCTATAGACACATGAGATTGTTGCCATCATTCTATGCGAAATCCCGTTCCTGACTCCTTCTGTAGAAGCATCATATTGTGTCGTTCCTGCAAGGGAAGTGAACTGTCACATTTTTTCATGGGAGGAAATTGCCTTGTATAGCTTAACTCGTCTCCTGTTTCGTGCGCTGCGGGGAAGACCGCTATTGCAGGTCATCGTAGGAATTTTGCTGATTCCTGTCGGTGGTTTGATTTCGTTTGCTGCCGTGTCCGGGTCAGATGGATATATTTACCCGTACTGGATTATTGCTGGCATTGTTTTTGCCATTGTTGGCGTGATCTTTATCGTTCGCGGGGCAATGACCCTGTTGAAGCCAAAGCCTTCGGTGCAACGCGCCATGGCGCAACCGAATCCGTATATGGGTCCCAATCAGTACGCGCAACAGTCCCCTTACGGTTCACCCGGTTCGCCGCAGTACCCACCGGGACAGGGCTATGCCCCGCCAGTGTATCCACCACAACCGCCTGTGTATGGTCAACCACAGATGCCCTATAGCCAGCCACAGGCATATGGCCAGG
>DATGJV010000640.1:0-6903 GCA_035295005.1 Ktedonobacteraceae bacterium
GATGATAAGATGATATAGCTTCTTTCGTGTAATCAATGATAGATTTGAGAGGATAACATGCTCAAAAAACCCCTCCTTGACGAAGCAGCTCCCTGGAGACGACGGTTTAACGCATCTGTGCTAATCGGTGCCCGTATGGCGAGGGAGAATCCCACGCGAGGGATTGTAATCAGCAATAAAGCGAATCATGTTTTTCAGGTATACACCTGGGATGTAGCTACGAATGCGATTACCCGGCTAACAGACAAACCAGGCGGGCTCTTTCAAGTTGTCCTTTCTCCTGATGGACAATACCTGTACTATCTGGATGACCAGAAGGGAGACGAGACGGGACATGTTGTACGAATGCCATATGAAGGTGGTGATGCCGTAGACCTCACGCCAGGCCTTCCGCCATATGTGGTATCGCAGGAGTCCACGCTCTACGGGCTGACAATCAGCGGGTCGAGTCGCGTGCTTGCCGGGGTGGTAGCGCACTCGAATGCTTTTCACCTGTATTGCATTTATGCGGGAGCGGAAGATGCCATTGGAGAACCGCGCCTGCTGTATAGTAGCCCGAAGCTGGCGATAAGCCCGGTGCTTTCATATGACGGAGAAGTAGCTGTCATTGCTGTGACCGAGCGTACAGGGACGCTGCAATATACGCTGATGGCCTTTGATGTCAGAAGCGGTGAATATATGGGTGAGTTAGAGGATGGCCCAGGAGCGAGCCTGGACCTGTTCACTTTTTCTCCTATGGCTGGCGATCTACGTGTACTGGCAACGAGCGATCGTAGCGGCAATACGCGCCCACTGCTCTGGAATCCTCGTACAGGTGAACGCCATCATCTGCCTCTGGATGCGCTGGATGGCGATATCAGGCCGATGGACTGGTCGGCCGATGGAAAGCGACTCCTGCTCTGCCAGTTCCGGCAAGCGGTACAGCGTCTCTACATCTACGATCTGGAGAGCGGAGATGTGCATGCACTCCAGCATCCGGGCGGCATGTACACGCGGGCTGAATTTGGCCCTGGTGACACCATCGTGGCCTCATGGCAGAATGCGAATCACCCCTCCTGCATTATTGAACTGGATGGAGAGACAGGGCGACAGAAACGCATATTGCTCGCGGCTGATGCTGTTCCAGAAGGGCGGACCTGGAAATCGTTTACGTTCCCGTCTACGGATGGAGAGACGATTCAGGGATGGCTCTGTGTGCCAGAAGGCGAGGGGCCGTTTCCAACGATTCTGGAAACGCATGGTGGACCGAATGTCGTTACGGTCGAGAGATTCGATGCCGTGTGCCAGTCGTGGGTGGATCATGGCTTTGCCTTTGTCTCGATTAATTATCGCGGTTCGACAACCTTTGGCAAGCAGTTTTTAGAGCAAATCTGGGGAAATCCAGGCGATCTGGAGGTTGAGGACATGGTTGGCACACGTCAGTGGCTGGTTGACCACGGCATTGCTCGGTCAGATCAGATTCTCCTCACTGGCTGGTCATATGGAGGCTATCTGACATTGCAGGCATTGGGGAAGTATCCAGAACTCTGGGCCGGTGGTATGGCTGGCATCGCTGTTGCCGACCGCGCCTTGCAATATAAGTACTCGTCGGATAAACACAGGGGCTATATCGCAGGGTTGTTCGGCGGTACTCCTGACGAAAAACCAGAGCAGTACAGGAAAAGCTCCCCGACCACCTATGTTGAACGTGTTACTGCTCCTGTTCTGCTGATTCAGGGGCGCAATGATACACGCTGTCCCGCACGACAGGTAGAGGTCTATGAAGAGATGATGCACGCACAGGGCAAGCCTATCGAGATTCTCTGGTTTGACTCAGGTCACGGCTCAGCTTCGGCGGAAGATAGAATCGCGTTTCAGGAACGAATGGTACGCTTTGCCTATCAGGCACTGGGACAATAATGAATTTGACGATGACTGTAAGGGGTTAACGTACATATTCCAGACCGGGTCAATCGCCTTGATTTCTTTGATTCCAATATGGTCATACATATGGCATGCCCCTCCATGCTTTCTTGCTCTTTTGTTAATAGACACGGAATTACTGGCTAGCAGGTTCCAATCTGTACCTCTTTTCCATTAGAAGAGGTGATCTGGAATCTAACGAACGTTCGTTAGGCCATTGACAATTATCTCATCATATCTTACACTGAAGCTATAGGAACTGTATAGATTTATAGGAAGCGCCTGGCATAATAGGGGTATGGTACATCAGCACTGGCTCACAAGGTCTACAGTTTCAAGGAGACCAACCGTATCTGTGGAAGGTTGACACCTTAGCAAAGGAGGTTCACCTCATGTCATCGGAAACACACGTGACCAGAAGATATGAGCAGCAGCTTGCACGCGCCATCGGCGTACTCGGCAATATCTGCATCACGGTTTCTGGAATCACCCCTACCGCGTCCATCTTTATCATTGCGCCGGTTGCCTTTGCCAATCAGGGGAGCGGCACTTTTCTAGCATTTATCATAGCTGCTATCATTGGGCTTGGCATGGCGATGTGCTATTCCGAACTCGGCTCCGCCTTCCCCATCGTAGGCGGGCAGTACTCTATCGTGGCAAGAGTACTGGGGCGGCCCGTCGGGTTCCTGGCCTTCGTAGATTTCCTGGCACTGGCTATCTTTATTCCCAGCTCTATTGCTCTGGGAGCGGGTCAGTACGTGGCGGTTCTCTTTCCCGCAGTCAACAACGCCAACCTGGTCGGGTTGATAGTGATGGTTGTAACCACGCTCATCGCCATTTTGTCTATTCGCTTCAATGCAGTCATTACCGGTATCTTTCTGGCTATCGAACTCCTGGCAGTTGGCACCGTGACTGTGGTAGGCTTCACGCATGTACACCAGCCGCTAAGCATTCTGTTTGTACCACAGACGGCTGGTCCGCACAATGTCGTTTCCTTCCTCTCACTCGGCGTGGTCCTGGCCGGCGTCTCCACCGCGATCTTTGCCTATAATGGGTATGATGCGCCCATTATCTACTCCGAAGAGACAACCGGGCCGAGACGCGGTATAGCCAGAGCGGTATTATGGAGCCTGGGTATTACTATCGTTGCTGAACTGGTCCCGGTCACGGCTGCGCTGCTGGGAACTCCATCGCTGCAGGGACTGGTTAGCTCGTCTACACCTATGTCCTACGTCCTCACATCGCTCGGCGGGCCTGTCCTCAACGCCCTGGTAACGGTGGGAGTGTTGCTCGCCATATTCAACGGGAATATCGCCATTATGCTGACGTATGGTCGCCTCGTCTATAGCTCTGGCCGTGACAAGGCATGGCCTGAACCAATCAGTGGCTGGCTGGCAAAGACCCACCCCACGCTCAGATCGCCCTGGGTAGCCACGGCTATCGTCGGCCTGATAGGCGCGTTATTGACCTACTTCTCGAATGTTGCTGCCCTGGTAACATTTACTGGCGTGCTACTCGTCATTTTGTACGGGCTGGTCGCCTTATCCGCCCTGGTGAGTCGCTTTACCCAACGCGGTCTGGCGAGACCATACAAGATGCCGTTGTGGCCGCTCTGGCCCATTATTGGACTGGCAGGATGCGTGATAGTCTTCACACAACAAACGCTCTCCGATATAGGCATCTGCGCCGCTATCTTCATCGTCGCCGGCATCTATTACGTCGTTTACCTGCGACAACGGCAGAGTACCCACTGGCTAATGCTTGCGCCGACGCAGAGTGAAGAGGTCGAGGCACCACTGGCTGCTCCCGTAGAGGGCCTGGACGTAGGCGCGGACGCAGGCAACTAACAGGAGGTATACACATGCGAGCGCGAGAACTGGGTATCATCATTGGGAGCCTACCAGCAGGTGCCAATGATGCCATAACCGACGTGCCGGGAGTGCGCGTCGGCTTCACCACACTTATAGACGAAGAGGGGGTAGGCCGCGGCCCCATCCACACTGGCGTAACAATGATCATGCCACACGAGGGCAATATCTGGAAGGAGCCGTTGTTCGCGGGCTGCCACAGGCTCAACGGCAATGGCGAGATGACCGGATTGGAGTGGGTGAGAGAGTCGGGGATGCTCATGTCTCCAATTGCGCTCACCAATACGCATAGCGTGGGTGTGGTGCGCGATGCGCTGGTCAGCGAGGCCATTGCGCTTCACAGTCCAGAGGACATCTTCTGGGCTTTACCAGTTGTGGCTGAGACCTATGATGGCCTGCTCAGTGATATCAATGGGCTGCATGTGAAACCTGAACACGTCGCGCAAGCGATAAAGAACGCGACAGCAGGGCCAGTGGCCGAAGGCAACGTAGGCGGGGGTACTGGCATGATCTGCCACGATTTCAAGGGCGGCACTGGCACAGCCTCGCGCATTGTTCCGGCAGCGTCCGGTAGCTATACAGTGGGCGTACTCGTCCAGGCCAACCACGGGCGGCGCGAACGATTGCAGATTGACTGCGTGCCGGTTGGCGAGGCCATTCCACACGCGGAGGTGCCTATTCCAGAGCTACCCTTACCCACTCAGCGCGGCATGGGTTCAATCATTGCGGTTGTGGCGACGAACGCGCCGCTGATCCCTACACAATGCACACGACTGGCACAGCGCGTGGGGCTGGGCATTGCACGCACCGGAGGCGTAGGCGAGCATACGAGCGGTGATATCTTCATTGCCTTCTCAACGGCCAATCGCGGCATACCCGCCAGCGAGTACAGCGATGTAGACCCACTGACTGTGCCACTGACGATGCTCTCCAATACCTACATCACGGACCTGTTTGATGCTGTCGTAGAAGCGACCGAAGAGGCCATTGTGAATGCGCTACTGGCCGGAGAGACGATGACAGGGAGCCGAGGGGTGACGGCTTATGGCCTGAAACCTGAGCGTCTGGTAGAGGTGATGAGGCAGTATGGGCGGCTTTCGCGAAAGGTAGCTACCGATAGTTAACAACCTTTTCACAGATGTGATGCATCTAAAAATATACAAACTTCTTTGCAATGCGCATTGCTAAAGGGTGGTAAATGTGTTCGTAGCAGCCAACGAATGTGACGGCGCGACCACCCCAGCCGCTTTTGAAGCGGTAGACGCCTGCCATTGCCTCGTCTCCGTTGTCGGTCTCAGGGATGCCCCAGAAGTCGTAATGGGTTGCGCCTTGCTGTTTGGCCCAACGAATGGCTTCCCATTGCAGGAGGTAATTGGGCATGAGATTGCGAGACTCGTTGCTTGACGCACCATAGAGGTAGATGCCCTGGTTAGCGAACAGACCGACGAAGATACCGGCAAGGAGGCGGTCTCCATGTTCCGCCAATAATAGACGAGTTTGCTGGGACGGGGCGAAGATGCGCCATGCATCGCAATAGTATTTGCGCGTGTGGATACCGAAATGGTCACGTTCACCGGTTGTTTGCAGCAAGGCGTACCATGCAATGACATCATCCAGCGATTGCGCGACGCGAATGGTGACGCCTTTGCGAATGGCGAGACGGACGTTGTAACGCCACTTCTCTTTCATCTGTGCCAACAATTCACCTTCAGAGGGGGCGAGGTCGAGCAGAATAGTGCGCACGGGTTGAATCGGCTGAGTGGGAGAAAAATGTTCGGTTAACATATATTCACAGGAATCGTCGGGACTCTCGTCAGAAACAGTATCCCTCACACAATTCGGTTCTATACGCAATGCAAGTGCGCCCTGTCTGCTGAGAAGCGCATGCAGTTGAGCGAAAAACGCCTTGCGGATGCGGGGTTGTGACCAATCAAACACCGGCCCTTTTGGAATATAGGCGAGATGGCCGAGCCGCAATGGCACGTGCGGGACTGTGCGGCGGAGAACCTGCGCGGCGGCAACAATATGCTGTTGTTCGTCTCGCAGTGCGAGCCGGAGCGGACTCCAACCAGAGCGGGCTTTGAGTTCACCCCAGCCCCAGCTTTGCAGCAGGTGTCCGTTTGGATGCTCATGAACAAATTGATCCCATTCCTCCTGCTGGTTGACTGGAACGAGATGTAAGGTAGAGTGCATATGTCGCTTCCCGTGAAAGATTCTGTTCCTATGGTACAACTGATGTCAATGTACCTGATGAATATTGACAACCAGTTGGGGAATAACAGTGTCAGGACTGGCACCGCGCTGTCGCTGGTGCCTGGGTGCGCTGAAGCGGACCCCTACAAGGGACCGGTTGCCTGAAGGTGGAAGGGCCAAATATGAAAAAGGATTGTTCGTGGTGCTATAATAGCGGTTGATGGGAGATAGAACCCTGAAATTTGAAATTATTCGGACATTATTTGAAGCACATGTTGGTCCTCTTGACCAACAGGAGGAAGGCAGTGAAGATAGTAATTCTTGGGTGTGGTCGGGTCGGCGCAACACTGGCTACGATGATGGATCGCGCCGGACACACCGTTTCGATCATTGATTCGAGTAGCGACTCGTTTCAGCGCCTGGACCCAGGCTTTAACGGTGAAACGATCCTGGGCAATGGCATTGATGGGGAGGTACTGGTTCGCGCAGGTATCAAAGATGCCGATGCTTTCGCGGCGGTGACGAATGGCGATAATCGCAACATCATGGCGAGCCAGATCGCGAAAGAGATTTTCAAAGTGAAAAAAGTTGTTTGTCGCATCTATGACCCCATTCGCCAGAGTACGTATAATGAACTCGGATTGGAGTCTATTTCTCCGACGATAGTGGGCGCAGAGCTCCTCTTCGGGGCTATTACCGGAAGCAAACCAGAAGCATTACACGAGAGAAAAGGATAAAATAGGATAAGATAGGGGTACCTGCATGTATATCATCATTGGAGGGGGTGGCGAAATTGGCTACTACCTCACGAAAAGTTTGCTGAAACAGGGACACGAAGTTCTGCTACTGGAAAAAGGGGCGCTACGCTTCAAAGGTCTTGTTGAAGAGCTTGGACAGGCTGTCGTGCGTGGCGATGCCTGTGAAGCACGTACAATGGAGA
>DATGJV010000641.1:0-5493 GCA_035295005.1 Ktedonobacteraceae bacterium
CTATGGGCGCGACGGCACGCAGCCAACCGTCACCGATGCTAATCTGGTGCTTGGCCGTTTACTCCCGGAAGCATTTCTTGGCGGTACCATGGCGCTTGACACGGAACGCGCATATGACGCTGTGACCCGGATTGCCGAACGATTGGCTACAACGCCGCAAGAGGCTGCGCTGGGTATCATTCGCGTCGTGAATGCGAATATGGAAGCTGCTATCCGTCTCATTTCCGTCGAGCGCGGTTGCGATCCACGCCAATTCACGCTGGTGGCCTTTGGCGGTGCCGGGCCGCTCCATGCTTGTGAGTTGGCGGCAGCGTTGGGCATACCGCGTGTGCTGATTCCGACAACGCCGGGTGTGCTTTCGGCGCTGGGTATGCTGGCCGCCGACACGCTCAAAGATTATGTGCGCACTGTGATGGTCGCGGCTGACGATGCCCATGGTGTGGTTGAGACGGTTTTCGCCGAACTTGCAGAACAGGGACAAGCCGACCTTGTGCGTGAAGACATCGCGGAGGAACACATCGTAATTGAGCGATACCTGGACTTGCGCTACGTTGGTCAATCCTATGAACTGGTCATCCCTTTTGAGAGCAGTATTACTCAAGCAGTGGACAGTTTCCATATCGCTCATGAGACGCGCTTTGGCTACAGCGACCCCGGAGAGAGGGTGCAAGTTGTGAATGTCAGACTCAAAGCTCGCGGCCTGGCGAACCCACCACAATTAGAACAGCGCGAGAGCAAACAGAGTTCAAATCCCACTCCTGTTAGTATGCGAGATGTTGTCTTCATGGACACAAAGAAGCTTGCTATTTCCGGTTCCCATCGAACCTACAGCGTACCCATCTATGAGCGAGAGGTGCTTGAACCGGGCAACACACTTACCGGGCCTGCGATTATCACCCAGTACGATACGACAACGGTGTTGCCTCCGGACTGGCAGGCGTCGGTAGATGCTGTAGCAAATCTGATTATTGATCAAATAGCGGAGGAGTCGGAGCATGAATGAGACATTACCCATCAATCCCATCAGTCTTGAGATATTTCGCGGTGCATTAACCGCCATCGCGGAGGAGATGGGAGTCGTGCTGACGCGCAGCAGTTATTCGCCGAATATCAAGGAGCGGCGTGATTTCTCCTGTGCGCTCTTTGATGCGCAGGGACGCCTGATTGCCCAGGCCGCGCATATTCCCGTTCATCTAGGTGCCATGCCCGATTCGGTTGCGGCTGCCCTCGCGGTATTTGACCATTTCGCGCCCGGCGATATTATCGCCTTGAACGACCCATTTCTCGGCGGCTCGCATCTGCCGGATATCACGCTGATTGCCCCCATGTATACCTCGATTGAAGGCGAGCAGCATCTAATTGGCTTTGCCGCGAACCGTGCGCACCACTCCGATGTTGGCGGCATGTCCGCCGGTTCGATGCCTTTAGCAACCGAGATTTATCAGGAAGGAGTGATTATTCCGCCAACCAAATTATGGGAAGCCGGGCAACTCAATGCGCCATTGCTGGCAATAATTCTGCGTAATGTACGCACGCCGCATGAACGACGCGGTGACCTGGCCGCGCAGGTTGCCGCCAATCGTACCGCTGTTCGCCGTCTGCAAGAACTGGTCGTGCGTTGGGGATTGCCCGCGCTTGAGGCGCACGTTGATGCTCTTATTGCTTATGCACAACGTATCACCGAGGCAACGATTGAGGCTATTCCCGACGGCACCTATAGTTTCACCGACTTTCTGGACGATGATGGTATCGGTAATACCCCCATTGCGATTACAGCAACAATTACCGTACATGGCAACACACTCACTGTGGACTTTACCGGTAGCTCTCCACAGGTGCGTGGCAATGTCAATACGGTTGCGTCGGTTGCGAAATCGGCCACCTATTATGTTGTGCGCTGTTTAATGCCGGAGGATGCGCCCATGAATTCCGGCACATTTGCCCCCGTGACCGTCATTGCGCCGCGGGAAACGGTGGTGAATGCGCGTCCTCCGGCGGCGGTAGCGCAGGGCAACGTTGAGACATCGCAACGCATCACCGACGTTCTCTTCGGCGCATTGGCCTCAGCATTACCAGGTGTGATTCCAGCCGCCAGTCAAGGGACGATGAATAATATCACTGCCGGTGGCATAGACCCGCGCACGCAACAGCCCTTTGCCTATTACGAGACAATGGGCGGCGGGATGGGAGCGCGTCCCGGCAGCGACGGGCTATCTGGAGTGCATACGCACATGAGCAATACGCTGAACACGCCGGTGGAAGCCTTTGAATACGCCTATCCCATGCGCATTACTCGCTACCAGCTACGTACCGATTCGGGTGGCAAAGGGGTAACGCGAGGTGGCGACGGGCTGATACGAGAGATAGCCTTCGAGGTGCCTACGGATATTACGCTGCTGACCGAACGCCGACGACTGGCACCCTATGGACTGCAAGGGGGCCAGTCAGGTGAACGTGGCGAGAACCGCCTCCTGCACGAAGGGAACGAGACGGTTCTGCCAGGTAAAGTCCATTTTCAGGCTCAACCCGGCGACCGTTTAACGATTGCCTCTCCCGGTGGAGGTGGCCGGGGCAAGCCTGCCTTAATACATCAGGGCGCGAAAGCATAAAGATGTCCGCTGGAAACGCTCGGATGACTACCAATATAAAGGACGCCATTCGAGATGGTCGCGGCACCAATGAATGCTTCGCTTGTATTTTGATACCTGAAGATCGTTTGCCCTGTTGAGGTATCCACAGCGATGATATACTGGCCTTCACCTATGACAGCAACGCCTGGCACAACCATGATTGCGCCGAAGATCGCGCCCCCGGTCATGCAGTGTTGCCATATGAAAGCGCCTGTCGCCGGATTAACGGCGTTCAGGCTGCCCGCGCACGTTTGCCCATTAATCACCGATTTATGGCTGCCAACGTAGAGCGTGGTGCCATCCCAGGCGCTGGGTGTCTGGCTGCCGCTGCATGACGAACAACCAACTCGAACCGTCCACAATGGCCCGGTATGAATAAGGGCGCGGTCAAAGGCATAATAGATACCATTTTTGTTTTCGGCACCGACCATATTGTGCAAGGTACCTTTGATAGTAGCAGTGAACAGCGTTGGCGTCGCGCCAAAATCGCTATCGGATACCTGCTGTGCAAATGGTACTTGCCAGGAACTCACGTAGGAGAGGTCGGATGCATTCAACTTAACCATCGCGACGGCATAGGGTTCTGAAGAGCCGCAAGAGCCGCCATTGCCGGTGGCAATAAACACCAGACCGGCGGATTCATCAATGGTAGGTGAAGCCCAGATTCCGCCGCCGACGCAGCCATTGGGAACGACGTTGAAGGTATGCTCGATAGCGCCAGTCACACCATTCATCTCCACGAGTTGTCCTTGCACCAGTGGACAATCGTCCAGAGAAGCCACTCCTTCATAGACGTTGCCATTATAGACCGCAGGCGAACTCCAGAGAAAATGCGGTGGAGCCGATCCCAGCGAGACGCGCCAGATAACGGCACCGGTCGCGGCATTGAGCGCGTACATGTGACCATCACCGCCGCCAACATACAGTACTGAAGTCGTTTTTCCACCGATTACTGCTGAGGCAATCGTTCCTGTGCTGATGACGCCAGTATGGGTATTGCTGCAATCGCCCGGCGTTGTGCCGAGATTAGTTGCCCAGACAAAGCCTCCGGTCAGGTTGGTTGCGTGTTCATAGCCATCTTCTGAACCCCAGTAAATGATTCCATTGGAGACAATTGGCTGGCTAAAGATGCCACCGCTCGCGCTATGCGTCCACTTGAGCTTCAGATTGGGGGCTGTGTTTTTATTGATGACCGTCTCCGCACTGTTGTAACCTTCCCGTCCATTGTTTCCCATGTAGGTCGTCCAGTCGCCCGATGTCGCGGGCGCGAGCTGGCTTTTTGCTTGCGTGAGATTGCCTGTTGAGGCGGCGAAACTTGTTGCGGTGATAGGGCTAAAGAGACTCCCTAAAAACACAAACGTTCCTACTACCATCCACAACTGAACATTTGCACATTTCAATGGTCTTGCCCGGTGCTGGTTTCCGCGTTTCATTGGTTTACATTCCTCTCTGCATACTAAAAGAAGACGCCATACCGCTAGCTCCAGTTTGTGTTATGAAGCATCGGAATGGTTCATCACCATGTTTCCCCACAGCGATTGCCAAATGCGTGAATGTTCCTGGGCGAGGTAACTTGCTCAGCTTCCCCCTGAGCCAAGTATATAGGCAAGCTCTTCTAGAGTCAAGGTTTAAAAAGCAGAAGAAAGGGTCTGTGAATTTTGCCAGGTGGCACGCAAGGGGCCAGGGTAAAGGTGAGGGTCAGGTACCCGGAGATGCAGCCAGGGTACCCTGGCCCACCGGTTGCTAATGGTAGATGCGCTGGTTGCTGATGGCATACCCACTCCTGCTGATAGCACATCCATTATTTCGCGATATAGTATCCTATACCGGGTTCGGTAAGGATGTGGTTTGGCCGGGTGGGATCGTCTTCTAACTTGCGGCGTAAGCGCCCAATATAGACCCGGAGATACTCGGTCTCACTGTGATATTCTGTTCCCCAGACGCGCCGGAGCAATGCCTCATGAGTAAAAATTTTCCCTGGATGCAGCATCATTTCTTGAAGCAATGCGAATTCTGTAGGCGATAATTTGACGAGTTCGTCTGCCTTCCATACCAGTCGTTGTTCAAAATCAATTTCCAGGTTGCCAATTCTCCGGGTTCCGACCGAGCCGGGAGCTTCGGCCCAATGACTACGGCGCAATACTGCCCGTATGCGTGCCAACAACTCTCCTACGCTGAATGGTTTGGTCAGGTAATCATCCGCGCCCTGGTCTAAGGCAGCTATTTTATCGGCATCTTCGCCCAGCGCGGTAAGAATGATGATGGGAACAGTACTTTCCTGCCTGATGCGACGGCAGACCTCTAGCCCATCCATGTTGGGCATCATGATATCCAGGATCACGAGAACCACGTTGGCCTGGTCAAACTGCGCCAGCGCTTCCAACCCATTACTGGCAAGTGACACTTTGAATGAGCGCAATTCCAGGTTACGCCGAATGAAATCCCGAATACCCGGCTCATCGTCTACGACTAAAACGTGCTTATCCTGTGGCATGTGCTGGCATCCTTCTCGATAGATTTACAGGGCTTCGTGTAGTTCAAGAGTATTCGCCTCGAAGCCGGGGACATACAGGAGTTTCGGTGAGAACCAGATTGTGAAAACAGCGCCTGTCCTGCCATCGCTGCGGTTTTCGGCCCAGATGCGCCCACCATGCGCTTCAATAAACCCCCGGCAAATCGCCAAACCCAGACCAACGCCGCTACTGCTCCGTTGTCTCCCACCATCAACCTGGTAGAAGCGGTCGAAAATCCTCTCTGTGAGATCAGGGGGGAGACCCGGCCCGTTATCCGCGATACTCAGGTAGAGACCACGATCAACCTGCTCCCGCTCATAACGGGCAGTAATCTCAATAATCGCTTCACT
>DATGJV010000642.1:0-5225 GCA_035295005.1 Ktedonobacteraceae bacterium
TTCATATCCTCGCCGCGCAGAAAAGCATCTATCGAACGCGCTCCCAATTTTCCTTGAGCGACACATTCAATGATGGTCTTCGCGCCCATCTGTGCATCACCACCGGCAAAGACGCCGTGGCGGTCAGTCATGAAGTTGTGCGGATCGGTCTGGATGGTATTCCATTTGGTCAATTTCACGTCCGACTGCGGATCAACGACGCTCTTGTCCAGCGATTGACCAATAGCGGGTATGACAGTATTGCACTTGATAGTGAATTCAGAGCCGGGGATTGGCACCGGACGGCGGCGACCACGAGCATCCGGCTCACCGGGTCTGGTTTTAGCGTATTCGACGCCAACGACTTTGCCGTTTTCGGTGAGGATGCGCTGTTGGGCCACGGTAGTCATTAGATGCGTACCCTCGGCTTCGCCATCCTCGACCTCTTCCATCGTCGCACTCATATCGGCGCGAGTTCGATAGTAGGTCGTGTGTACTTTCGCACCCAGACGCAGGGAGGTACGGGTGCAGTCAAAGGTGGTAAAGCCACCGCCGATAACGACGACTTCCTTGTTCTCGTCAACGGGAACGGGCAAGCCCTCAACTTTTTCACGCAAGAAGGCGATAGCGTTGACCACGCCATCAGCATCGTCGCCAGGTACATTCAGTTTATTGCTGGTCCAACAACCGATGGCGAGATAGACAGCATCAAAACCCTGGGCGAAAAGATCATCAACGGTGAAGTCTTGCCCAAATTTGACGTTCGCTTGAAAGTCTACACCGAGGTCCCAGACGTGCTGAATTTCACGATCCATCATGTCCTTCTGCAAACGGTACTCAGGAATACCGTAGCGCAACATACCACCTGGCTGCGGTTGCATATCAAAGACCTTGCAGTAATGGCCTTTGAGCGCAAGATAGTAGGCACAGGTGAGGCCGCCTGGGCCAGCGCCCACAACAGCAACCTTCTTACCGGTCGGCGGGTCCTGCACAAAGGGTACGGGTGCATCGAGCAAACAGGTCTCGGCGGCATGACCATGCATGCGACAGATAGCAATTTCTTCCTCGACCAGTGTGCGGCGGCACGCTTTCTGGCAGGGAGCAGGACAGGTAAGCCCCAGGATATAGGGGAAAGGCAACACTTCCATGACCAGACGTGCAGCCTCTTTCATTGAGCCTTTCGCAATGAGTTCCAGGTAGCCGGGGATATCAATGTGGGTCGGACAGTCTATCTGACAGGGTGGCTGGCAGTAGGCATTATGGTCGGAGAGCATCATCTCCAGATTGGTGCGGCGGATATGAAACAACTCATCTGATTTAGTGGTAACGACCATGCCTGGAAGCCCAGGGGTATTGCAAGAAGGCAAAGGTCGCGGCTCACCCTCAATGTGAACGAGACACATACGGCAAGCGGAGGTTGGCTCCAACTTCTCGTCATTACACAGATTGGGTATATCCTCAATACCATTGTCAATGGCTACGCTGAGAATGGTCTGGCCTTCGTAGGCTTGTACAGTTTTGCCATCAATAGTAAACGTAAAGCTGGGATGACCAACGTCGTTGCGCACCATTGGCCCCGAAGGCTCCAGTGTCATTGGAGAAAAATTGTCTCGGATTGATATTGCCATGTATTTCCTCTTCCGAGTTTTCAAACTGATGGTACGTACACAGGCTGGCCCTTGCGGGTACACGGTATACGTACACACATTTACAAGCCTCTAGGGCAGGACATGTTTGGTAACAAAACGATGAGCGCGTACCGGCTCACAGGTTCCGGTAGGACACTCTTGCTCTTCAATATGCTTCTGGAAATGGTCAGGCCAATAGCGTTTGGCGGTCTTCAATGGATTGGGGGCCTGAATTCCAAAGCCGCAAAGCGACCCATTGGGAACATATCTGGCGAACTCATCGAGGACATCCAGGTCTCCACTGACTCCCAGATCGCTAACGATACCTTCCAGGATACCTGCGATACGCTTGACGCCTAAACGGCAAGGGACGCACTTCCCGCAACTCTCTCTGGCGAGATAGCGGCTCCGCTCCATCGCCCAGGCCACCATACGGGTATTGGCAGGCAACAACTCAATGACGCTGGAACCGACAATCGCGCCAGCCTCTTCGAGCGGATCAAAGTCATAGGCTGTATCCAACAAAGAAGGCGGTAATGCGCCACCTTCGGCACCGCCGACAACAATGGCTCGCAAATCACTTTCAGCACGCCCCAAACCGGCGTGACTCAAAATAGCGCGAATAGGCGTCCCAAAGGGAACTTCCACAACTTTCGGCTCGCTATCCGGCACGTAGTCGTAGACAGTGAGTATTTTTGTGCCGCCGGTGGTAGCAGTCCCAACGCCAGTAAAGGCTGCTGCACCATCACGCACGATCACGGGGACGTTTGCCAGCGTCTCAACGCAGTTGATGGCTGTTGGCTTGTCCCACAGGCCGTATTGCGAGGGATAGGGCGGTCGCTGCTCCGGCATACCCCGACGGCCCTTGATAAGTGCGATTTGCACTGTTTCTTCGCCGCCCATAAAGCCAATGTCAACGCCCAGAACGTTAATGGTACAGCTAAATTCAGTACCTAAAATATCACGTCCAACAAGATTGGCTTCCAGCGCCTCATTTAAGGCTGTCTGAACGGTCGAGATGCCCTCAAGAAAAAAGCTGCGGGTAAAAAGATAGGCTTCTGATGCGCCCACGGCATACGCTGCAAGTACAATACCTTCAATGACTTGATGGGGGTTCCGTTCGAGCAATGAACGCGCCCCCATCGCACGTGGGTCGGCATCATAGGCGTTGCAGATAACGTATTTTGGGGCGTCATCCGCACGGCATACAATGCGCCACTTCTCTCCCGTTAGACGACCCGCACCACCACGCCCGCGCAGTTTCGCATCAATCACTTGCTGGATCACTTGCTCAGGCGATTGTTCGCGGATGGCCTTTTCTAATGCGGTATACCCGCCAGCGCGACGATAGCCATCAAGTGAGCGCACATCTGGCTCACCGCGTCGTCGCAATACACGATAGGTAGTATCAAACTCAGGCATCTGGCTGCCTCACATGATTAATATTCCCCCACACGCCGCGCTTATCGGGCGCGAGCCCGCGTGGAGGTTGGTCATCGCGCTTTATGCCTTTGGGGGCGGGCGCGGGTTTAAATTTTGGACTCATAGTGGCGATACCAAAGATATCGCTCAGGTCTACGCCACGCACCTGCACGATGCGCTTCGCCGCTTGCAGTGGCAGGTAGCCGTAGATATCCATCACGGCATCCAGCAGTGCGGGCAGCGTTCCTGCTTCTTGCGGCCACGTCTCCAGCAAAGCATCAACGGAGCTAAGGTCTATTGCAGGCTCAAGATAATCTTTCACTGGCATTGCGACACAGGGAGTAACGGGCTTATTGAAGTAGTCTACTGCGTACTCGGAGATGCGTGTTTTGTAAAAACCGGCCTTTGGCGTGCCGCTGGCCGCGGGAATTTTGCGCGGCGTGAACTTCTCAGCACCCTCACGAATGTACGATTTGAACCAGGGACGGATTTTAAATTCGTCTATTGGTTCGTATTCAATCGTAATTGCACGGGGGGGACAGGCCTTTTCACATAACAAACAGGACTCGCACTTGAGGTTAAATTCTGTCTGGAGGCCCTCTTCCGCCACGAGTTGAATCAGTCCACGGCTGCGTGGCGGCAATTTGGGTTTCTCATAGGGATAAAAGCGCGTTACTTTTGGACGGAAGAGGTGGCTGAACGTCAGCCCCATTCCTTCAAGGATACCACGCATACACTACACCTCTATTTCCTTCTCACCGCGCACCTTTAAGCCCTGTTTCGCGATTTTCTCGCGCAGCTTGAGGATGCCTTCAATCAATGCTTCTGGACGAGGGGGACAGCCGGGAACGTAGATATCAACGGGGACGATGGTATCAACGCCCTGCACGGTGTAGTAGCTATCGTAGAACTCACCGCCGGAGTTGGCGCATTGGCCCATGCTCAGCACCCATTTCGGGTCGGGCATCTGCTCCCAGAGTAAGCGCAAGCGCGGCCCCATTTTGACTGAAACGGTGCCAGCCACAATCATTAAGTCGGCCTGGCGTGGGCTGGAGCGGAAGACCTCTGAGCCGAAGCGCGAAAGATCGTAGTGAGCCTGTGCGCTTGCCATCATCTCGATGGCGCAACAGGCGAGACCATAGCCTAGCGGCCAGACAGACTTGGAACGCGCCCAGTTCTGCGCCCATTGCAACATATCTGCCAGACTCGTCAGCTGTACCGGAAGCTCTTGATCTCCTGGCGTATACTCATGGGGGCCAGCCGCCATAACAATTGGCACTGTTTTACGCCGTGCGCCAGGCACTGGCGTCCTATTACCCATATTTTCATTGCCCATAAAAATGACTCCTATGCAAAGGTTTAGCAGCACCTCTTGCCTGGTTTATGGATTCATGGATGCTTATGCACATTCATCCAGCCCGAAAGCCAGATGGGATAAGGGATTTTGCTGCTTCATCTACCTTTCACCTCGTCCCTATTATACCACGAAGCTTCTAGTCTGACCACTCACTTTTCTGCGTGAAAGAGCTAGCAGGCGGTGATATGATATGGTTTGGCACAGTGTGCCAAACCATATCATATCACCGCCTGCTAGCTCTTTCACCACTTTTGGAGATTTGCGTATACCATACCCCGTGGTTATAATGAAAGTGAATCACAAAGTCGGAGAAAGCACGGCCATGAGAAAATATACAATCATTTGGGAAGTAGTTGAAGGAAAGAGCAAGTGACGCCAATTCTCGCCACGAAACTGTATATCCCTCGGCTTCGACCCAACGTAGTCATTCGTCCGCACCTGATCGAGCGGCTGAACGCGGGTTTGCACCGCAAACTGACGCTCATTGCTGCCCCTGCTGGCTCTGGCAAAACCACGCTAGTCAGCTCGTGGGTGACCGGATGCGACCAGCAGGTGGTCTGGCTGTCGCTGGACAAAGGGGAGAGCGACCCGACCCTCTTTCTGACCTACCTCGTCGCTGCTTTGCAGACGATTGCGCCGACCATTGGAGCAGGGGTGCTGGGTGCGCTCCAATCTCCTCAGCCACCGCCATCCGAAGCGATTTTGACGGCCCTGCTCAATGACATTACCACCATTCCCGACCATTTCGTCCTCGTCCTTGACGACTACCACGCGATTGACGCCATACCAATTGACCAGGCTCTCACCTTTCTGCTCGATCATCTGCCACCACAGATGCA
>DATGJV010000643.1:0-5402 GCA_035295005.1 Ktedonobacteraceae bacterium
GTTTCTTCTTCGGCAACCGGGCTGGCTGTCTCTGTCTCCTCGCCGGTAGCGTCGGCTGGAGCTGCGAGTTCGTCCTGTGGCTCCGCGCTGGCCTCAGCCTGTTTGCTTGCTGCGGCAGCTGCGGCGGCTGCGGCCTGAGCCTCGCGGGCCTCCCGATCCTCTCGTTCCTTTTGGACTACTTTAGGATCGCGTCTCTTGACCATGTGACGAAGCACTTCTTCAGAAACTCTGAGTGTACGCTCGAGTTCATTCACGGTCTCAGGGGTCAGAATCATATCCATGAATACGTACAATCCGTCGCGGTGACGCTCAATGGGGTATGCCAGGCGGCGACGCCCCCACTGGTTGACTTTGACAATGCGACCGCCATAATTTGCGACGACTTGATCAACACGACCGAGTATGGTCTGTGTCTGCTCTTCGCTGACTTCGGGATTGAGAATGAACGCCAGTTCGTAATCTCTCGTCACGAAGCCACCTCCTTCCATCGGGTATGCATCCAGCCGGGTGAATGATGAGCAAACTTCTATAGCGTTTACCCATTGGGAATATCACTTCACTCCGCCGGAGCAAGGAATGAACGCATCGAATACGTTTCGATGCATAAAACAAAGCCGCCGAATGTACCGCGGCCTCAGCATTTCTTGTCTATCGTGTCCCACGATGTGCGTGGGATGCATAAACATCCCCGCCATTATAGCATCATTCATGCTTTCTGACAATAGAGCCGAGGTTCGTGTTCAATTTTCGCTAAGCCTGACAACCCTGGGGCGTCGGGCGACATTTCATTCAATTTCTTGTTCTTTTTGTACCGCACAAAAACGGAAACGCAGAAAAAATGGGCAGAATTGACAGTTTTGGATATATGCTTCATACTATTGGCATGGAAGTGAGATAGATCGCTATTTCACGCTATATTCTGGTTGGTGGTAGAAATATGCAACGACGTCCTGTTCGTCGAGAAACATACTCCGTGCGCACGAAGAGAACAAATCCCGCGCTACCGGGCGCAACCCTACCTACCGCACCCGTCACAATACACGCGCCGCAACATCCCCATGACCCACAGGCGGCGTGGAAGCGACCACATGGCGCGGGTCGTGCTGCCGTATGGTTGTGCGCTACAGGGGTGCTGGTTGAATTATGCACGCTCGCACTTTATCCCGTGCTGGCGAATGTCACGTATGCCACAGGTGATAAGGGCGTGACGGCGCGTGCGCTGACCAGCCTGTTTCCCTGGCTAACCCGACTCTACTGGCAACCATCATGGACTGCTCTAGCATGGTTCTTCGCGCACGTCCCGTGGTTAAACCCTACAACGCCTATCGGCAACGCTAACCTGTTTGCCGTATTAGCCGGTCTTGCGTTCGTACTATCGCTCTGTGCGGTGCAGGTGGGCAATCGCATCACGCGGAAACGGCTTGAGCGTGCCGATGTGCGCTTGCTCTTTTACGTAGTGCTATGCTTTACTATCCTCTTTGGTGTTACCTACCTGTTTGCCCCTGGCGGCATGACACAGGATATGTTTCTCTATGGCCTCTACGGGCGCATGGTCACGGTCTATCATGTCAATCCCTATGTCGTTTCGCTTGCCAGCTTCCCACACGACATCATGCAGCAAGGTATTGCGAAAGGAGCGGGAGGAACGTCGCCGTTTGCTCCTGCGTGGATTGATTTTTGTATTCCCGTGACGTTATTCGCACGTGATAGCGTCGCCAATGTGCTGCTGGGT
Organism: Ktedonobacteraceae bacterium; assembly: GCA_035295005.1. Taxonomy (GTDB): domain Bacteria; phylum Chloroflexota; class Ktedonobacteria; order Ktedonobacterales; family Ktedonobacteraceae; genus DATGJV01. The sequence continues at coordinate 1,733 of DATGJV010000643.1, forward strand.
TTCCGCTCACTCGGATTGATAGCGCATATCCTCAATTCCATCCTCATCTGGTTGATCCTGGCAAAACTCAAGCCACAGACGCGCATCGCCGCGACCCTGCTCTACGGCTGGAATCCGCTGGTATTGCTGGTGAGTGTTGCCGGTATGCATCTGGAGGTAGTGGCCCTGCTATTATTATTGTGCGCCGTTCTCTTCTTCCAACGCAAATTGCCGTCTCTGGCCTGGGCTTTTGTGTTGCTGTCAGTGCTAACCAACCTGTTCTGTCTCCTGCTCGTTCCCCTCTTTTTCCGTCTGCTCTCGCAAGGTACGCGACCACTGGCTACTGGTCGCAAGGCGTTGTGGTGGCTCCTGCTGCTGGTGATAACCATGCTGCTCATCTTTTTAGCCTATGTGCCGTACTGGTCCAACTGGGGCATACAGGGAATCGGTGCAAGCCTCCAGCACGTGTTTTTGCAGGATAACGCGATCAATTCGCTTGATGCTGCGTTGCTCAATCTACCGATCAAACTGCCCTCGTTTGTCGCGTGGCTGGCAATACCGCATCACTGGACACTGTTTGCTGCTGTGGCCGTCGCCTGTTTCCTGTTGCTCGGCCTCTGGCTCTCAGACGCCCTTGAATTTCTCCTGCTCTTCAGCAGCATGATATTTCTCTCCCTGCTGCTCTTGTTGCCGACCTACTGGCCCCAGTACGCGCTGATCCCTCTGGCGCTCGCGCTCTGTTCTTTCGGTCGGCGCACCATCCTGCTGGCAGTCTTGCTCACCGCCGGAGCTTTCCTGAGCTACTACTTCTGGCTCTGGCAGCCCGTCTGGCTCGAACAGGGATTAGTGACAATTGGTCTGCCACTTCTCATCTGGGGCTGGGCGCTTTTCTTTATTTCCACGTGGGAGTTGTTCTACGCTAGCAATCAGAATACGACGCAACAACCATCGCGCCCACGCAGAGGGCTTTCTGGCTTTTCGCGGCCATCTTTGCCATCGCGTCCGTCGTGGCCGGGACAGCGGAGGAACCCATAAAATAGCTGTTCATCAGTATGAAATTTGACTTTCGACTTTCGACTTGAATTGTAGTAATATTCAAGTTGAAGCTAGCTCATCTACCATGTGTGGAAGGAGTAACGGTGCCGCCTCAAAAGGGCGGCACTGGCATTTTTGCTGCAAAAAAGATTCGTATGAAGTAAAGCAGAGTTATTACGTTTGTCCTGGCAGTTGCGCAAAATCCCCATGTGTGCTATACTCTATGGGCCACGGGGCTTCCACTCTTGAAACAGGCTTCTCTGCGCCTTCGACGGAGTATTGAACCACATGAACGAGATGAATGGCATGAATGTATATCCCCGTGTCGTATCGGCAACATAGAAAGAAGAATCATGAAGCAGAAACTGAAAACGCACAAAGCTATGGCGAAGCGCATCAAAATTACCGGCACCGGTAAGTACATGCGCCGCAAAATCGCCATCAACCACTTGCGCCGCAACAAATCGCCCGAAGCGGTCCGTTCGATGGATAAGTCTTTTGAGCTGGCGACGGCTGATACACGCCGTATAAAACGTCTCCTACCGTATGGTAAGTGATGCAGTGACTGAAGAAATGTACAGAAAGTTGAATGGAGAATAAAAAATGCCCAGGGTAAAACGTGGCGTAGCCGCACACAAAAAACATAAGAAATTGTTACAGTTGGTTGAGGGTCATCGTGGGACACGCAAACGCCTGTTTCGACCAGCGCATGAATCGGCCATGCGCTCGATGGCGTATATGTACCGCGACCGCCGCAACCGCAAACGCGATATGCGCCGCCTCTGGATCACGCGCATCAACGCCGCCGCCCGTATGCACGGCGTGAGCTACAGCAAATTGATGCATGCCATCCATACAGCCAATATCGAAGTTGACCGCAAGATACTCGCCGAAATGGCAGTGCATGATGAGGTCGCCTTTACCGCGCTCGTCAACACTGCTTTGCAAACAATCCAACAATAAGGAATATGAGACAATCGTTGTGGGGAAATTGATGCATGCATCAATTTCCCCACAACGATTGTCTCATATATTTATCATCATGACACTGATTACCAGTCCTGGCAACCCAAGAATTAGTAAGCTGCGCAATCTGCACACGAGGCGAGCCCGCAGGGAAAGTGGCATCTTTTTGATGGAAGGCCCGCACCTGCTTGATGCCCTGCTCGATGCAGAGGTGCTGCCTTTAGAAGTCTACTACCAGCCCGATTTGTTGCAACGCACAACTCAGGGCAGTAATTTGCTGGCTCGTTTGCTCGAAACACTCGAACCCGAGGCATGTATTGAAGTCAGTGAGCGAGTGATCGAAGCTCTGGGGGAGGTTCAAACGTCGCAAGGCGTCGTCAGCGTCTTACCGCTCGATGCTTTTGACCCTGAACGCCTCCGCACACAACGCATGCGCGTCTCGCGTCCAGTCCTGCTTATCCTCGATGCTGTCTCAGACCCCGGCAACATGGGAACCATTCTACGCACCGCGCTTGCCGCGGATGTTGCGTCTGTCCTGCTCACGTCTGGTTGTGTTGACTGTTACAACCCAAAAGTCGTGCGTGCCGCGGCTGGCGCTCATATCGCCCTCCCCATCGAGAGCAACCTTCCCTGGTCGGCAATCGAGGAGAAAGTCACCTACCACTGTCGCGGCAATCCACGCCTGTTGCTGGCCGATGCTGGTAGCCCGAACTTCTATTACGAACAAGACCTCACGCAACCTTTCGCCTTAATAATAGGTAACGAGGCAAAAGGCCCATCGCGAGAGGCGCGTCAACGAGCAACACTCACCATCTCCATCCCGCTCGCCAACCACGTCGAATCGCTGAACGCCGCAATGGCAACCGGCATCATGCTCTACGAAGCAGTACGCCAGAAAAGAACCTCTGGGACGCGATAAATCGGGCCCAACCGCACTGTAGGGGCCTGCTTGAGCACGCCCACCGCGACGAGCGCAGCCATGTCGAGTCTGCATTATCGCGTTCGCTCCGAATAATCGAATACTTGATAATATCAAACAGTTATCCATGCAAATTGACCACTAAAACCCAGAATCTCAACCGCCCCGTAACCGTTTCTTTACCTCTGCCACTTTCTTCCATTGCTTCTACTCCCCCACTGATGTCTGGGCGGTAGGAAGCACCACTGACAACCAGGGTAAATCTAGCACGCTGATTGTCCATTGGGACGGGACGGCATGGAAGACTATTTCCAGCCCTCAACTATCACAATCCGCACTCAATGGACTCACACTGGTTCCGGGAACCACCAGTTTGTGGACCGCCGGAACTTATCATAGCAGGAACCAGATTAGAACACTGACGGAATTCCATTGTTAACCGCGTGAGCGCAAGGATATAAGGATGAGCCGCACAGAGCGCCAGATTGGTGGCTCTGTGCGGCTCATCCTTATATCCTCTCTATAATTGTCGCGATCCCCTGCCCCACGCCGATACACATAGTGGCGAGGCCATAGCGACCATTGCGTCGTTCCAGTTCGTGCAGCAGCGTGACGACGAGGCGAGCGCCACTGCAGCCGAGGGGATGGCCCAGAGCTATCGCGCCGCCGTTGACGTTCAGCTTCTCCGGGTCTATTTCCAGTTCACGGCTGCATTGCAGGGATTGTGAGGCGAATGCTTCGTTGAGTTCGATCAGGTCCATATCCGCGATG
>DATGJV010000644.1:0-10487 GCA_035295005.1 Ktedonobacteraceae bacterium
TCGTCATTAACAAAGACGTGATGGTTTTGTAACCATCATTATTTTGTGACTCTGAATGGCCTGAAGGAATTGACATTGCTGGCACAACCCACTATACTGAAGGAGACCTGAAAACATGCTTCGCTGCTGTGCCATATTTCATCCACAGCACGCTAAGAGGAGGATAATTTACCGTGACCTACGTAATTACTCAGCCATGCATTGGCGTAAAAGATGCTTCGTGTGTAGATGTCTGCCCTGTTGATTGTATTCACCCGTCGCAGGCCGAAGATGGTTTTGACGAGGCTGAGATGCTTTATATTAACCCGGACGAGTGTATTGACTGTGGCGCATGCGAACCCGCCTGTCCCGTTACTGCTATTTTTGAAGAGTCCGCCGTTCCTGAAGAATGGAAGCGTTTCATCAAAATCAATGCGGACTTCTTTGCATAGAGGCCGCTTTTTGTTCTGTGCAGTGGTGCAATGAATTAGAAGTTGGGGCAAAAAGGCTTTTCATTGTGAACAGGTGTTTTTGTCCCAACGAGCCTATTTTTCGTTAGTCTTTAGATTTTCCTCCCGGTGCTGTGATATAATGCATCAGCAAATACCGTAATACCAGCAATCACAGTACACACACTACACCCTTGAGGAGCGATTTCGTATGCCTATAACACGCCGTAAACGCGCTAATCCACCAGAGCAGCCCGAAAATAGTAATCACACAGCAACGCCGGTTGAGGGAACAACGGAAACTCCCGATGCCGCCCAGGCAACTCCAGCTATGCAGCCCGATCAGGCTGCTGTACCAGAGCAGAGCAGTTCAGTTGATATGCCAACGCCTCCGCCAGCGCCAGTTTCAATAGAGCCCGCGGCTGAAGTTAACACGCATACAACACATACGCCGCATATACCCACGCAGCCAGCACCTATGTCTAACGGTGATCGTGTTGAGCGAGGGGAGCGTACAGAGCGCAGTGAGCAGCAACAGAGTTATACGCCTACTATCGAAAGTGGACGTCGTACCGCTCGTGGAGAATTGTTCCGGCGGCCTCCACAGATTCCGCCCATACAGCCGCCACCGGCACCTGTTCCTGTGCAGGCCAGCCCGTTACAACCGCCGACACACGAGATTTCTTTGCCATTGGGCAACCTGCTGCATCTTTCCTACAATCCAGGCTACACGGGCGCTGATGAGGCGCGGAGCGCACTTCTGCATAAATTAGCCAGTGAAAGCAAAGCGGGCGGACGCGCACGTTGTTGGAATTGTGGCTCCATCGCCATTGTCTATGACCGTTGGAGTACACGCAACAAAACCTTTGGTGATGTCGGCGTTGCTTTTTGCGAGATATGCGGCGTGTGGAGTGTCCTGTAGCCTCGTTGTTTCAATGTACTGTGAACACCTGTAATTGTTGCCTGAACATGGCCCGGATGTTTGAGATACAGCGGCATAGCGGGCAAACTGGACTTGATGGAGAAAGCGGATGACACAGGGTCACGAGGAAGCGGATACCCGTCGCTGCCCCCGTTGCGGCGGCTTGATGAAAAAACCTGCCAATAGCTCGTTTTTCTGGCATGCTGAAAATAACCATTCGCGCTGCGACATCACGAATATTGTGGATACAGCGCCTCTTGCCGTTCAAACAAGTGATGGTACAAACGACATTGCCTCTGTTCCTTCTGCTCCTCCCCCGGCTGAACCTCCCAGGGGAAAAACGCGAAAAAATAAGGGTGCATGATGCAACCTGTGTTTTGCATCTCTCGTATATATTGGTGTAAGAGTCTTCGCCTATAAGGGGAAGAAAAATATGCTTGACCGAGGTTTAGAATGTTTAACCCAAATAATAATAGTCCCTTGGGGAGAAATAGAAATAATGGCATGTTTGGTGGCTCTCGTTACCAGTATCAAACGTTGTCTCCTGCCTATGCTGGTACCGGTACCAGCAGCTTGATCGGCAAAGTAATGGGATTACTTGCCGTCTCATTCTTGTTTGCCCTGCTCGGTACTATCGTCGGCGGTGTCCTGCAAATTGGCATAGGGGCCTACTTTGTTATAGTTATCGCTGGCTTCATTGTATTGATCGCATTACAGTTTGCTATCCAGAAGCCAGGCTTGAACTTGTTCCTGTTGTACCTCTTCACGTTTCTGGAAGGTATGGCACTTTCGCCGATTGTTGGCTATTATCTCGCCACTGGTAATAGCACTATTCTGGCCGAAGCCTTCTCGCTTACCGCTATCACCACATTTGCGTTAGGAGCTTATGCCTGGACGACCAAACGTGATTTCTCGCATATTGGAGATTACCTGTTCTTTGGCGTAATCCTATTGCTGGTTGCCAGCCTTCTTGGCATCTTCTTTGGAGCCATTTTCGGTACCCCGCTGGTGGTGCTGATTATCTCCTCCTTTGGCGTCGCCATATTCTCCGGCTACGTTCTCTTCTATGTGCAACGTGCCAAATATATGGCTGATACAATGCCGAACGCCATTGGCCTGACGGTCTCCCTGTTTATTACGGTACTAAACCTGTTCCTCTACATTCTGGAAATTCTTTCCATTCTGCAAGGTGGAGGCAATCGCCGCAGCTAATGTAGTGTTTAGAAATCAGGAATAAGATTGGTGGGTACGGTGTTCTCTATCGTAGAAGATTAGCTAAATGCTACAGCACATAGCATAAAATAACAGAGACGAAAGTGAGTGAGAGACAGATGGCAGAACATGCAAACCTTTTCTATGTTGGCGACACGGATTTTGAGTCAAAGGTCCTTGGGGCTGACAAACCCGTTATCGTTGATTTCTGGGCCGCCTGGTGTGGTCCTTGTCGCGCAATCGCACCCGTGTATGAGAAACTGAGTGAAGAGTATAACGGCAAACTGGGCTTTGCCAAAATGGATATTGACGAAAATCCGTCTATCCCTGGTCGCCTGGGCATTCAGGCTATTCCAACTCTGATGGTATTCAATAAGGGTAAGGCTGTTGGTCGCATGGTTGGCCCTCGTCCCACCGCCTTGAAAAATGAAATTGATCGTATCCTCGCCGAACAGGGCGTCGCATAAATAGCGGAACAATAAGAAAATACACAGCAATGAAAAGTTGCTGTGTATTTTCTTGCGCTGAATCTGCGATGGTAGGCCGCGAAACAGGCACTATGCGCTATCACAAAAACATGCTATAATCTACTCATGTCAAACCTTTTGATTGTAAGTAATCTTGTATGGACATAAGGGGAACCGTATATGCCCACATTAGAACGGTCAAATCCGTTACCATTGTACTACCAGCTCAAAGAGGAGCTGAAAAAGCAGATTCGCGCCGGTCATCTCGCTCCTCATACCGCTATCCCATCCGAACCGGAACTGGTCTCGAATTACCAGGTCAGTCGTGCTACCGTCCGTCAAGCTCTGACTGAACTTGTTCACGAAGGGCTGCTCTATCGTCAGCATGGCAAGGGTACTTTTGTTTGCGAGCCGCGTGTCCAGCAGACGCAGAATAGGAGTACGCTCATTAGTTTGAGCGACGACCTGCGACAACGTGGGAAAAAACCGGGCGGATTGTTGATCAAAAGCGAACTCGTGCGCGGGTCCGAACTCATCCGCCAGCAATTGCGCTTGATAGACTCGGAACAAGCCGTCCGCTTCGAACGCTTGCGCACCGCCGATGGCACGCCTATTGCCTGCGAAGTTGACTATCTCCCGTATCCGCGTGCCAATAGTATTTACGAGCGGGCGCAGGAAATCGCTGAGGGTTCACTGTATGCTCTCATGAGTGCCGAAGGGTTGAGCCCTTATATCGCTGAACAATTGCTGAATGGTGATCGTGCCACTCCGTATGAAGCCGAATTGCTGCGCGTTGAACCAGACGCACCTGGCATACGTTTTGTTGCCACCACGTTCGATCAGACTGGTTCGCCCGTCGCCTACACCGAATCATTTTTCCCCGGCGCACGCCACGCATTTCAGGTAACTTTGCGGGTTACAAAATGATCGGAAGCGTGCTATACTAGGCAAGGCTTCACAAAAAACGTATCCGCGGAAAGCGCCCGTGTGCGAAACGTTGTCAATATAGGCAATACATGTAATCTGTATGTTTAACGTATGCCGGGCGCTCTTTCCCAATGAATAGAGGAGAAAACAGAGTATGAGTGATATGCAGAGTGGCGACGCCCAGGACGATGCCACACAGAGCATGAGTCCTGAAGTGCAACAATGGACTGACCGGGGCAATGCTGCCGCACAACAGGGCGACTTTGAAGGAGCGGCAGAAGCCTTTGAACAGGCGGTAACGCTCGATCCCAACGACGCTCGCGCCCGCTACAATCTTGCTTTAGCGCAGCAGTATCTTGATGAACCGACACTTGCTATTTCCGGCTATCGCCGTGCCATTGACCTTGATCCGCAACTTATTGATGCTTATATCAACCTGGGAAACCTGTATGGCGAAATAGGGATGCATGAAGAGTCGCTGGAAACGTTCCAGCAAGCTCTGGAGATGGACCCGGAGAATGTTGATCTCTATGCAAACATCGGTGATGCCTATCGCTCTTTGAACATGTATCAAGATGCCATTCAGGCGTATCGTTCGTCTGTCATGTTCAATCCCGATAATGCAACTCCTGCCGATAATTTACGCGATGTGCGCGAGCGCGTCAACGACCAGTTGCGCCGTATCATGGAGCAGGAACGCCGGATTGACGATGATCCAGGCGACACCTCTCGCTATGCCGAACTTGTTAGCCTGTACCTCGATATGCGCCGCTACGACGAAGCCCTCTCGGTTGCGAATCAGATGCTTTCGTTGGACCCCGATGGGCGCACGGCTTACGATATGTTGGCGGCTGTGTATGAACAGATGGGCGAGCGCGATCAAGCCGCCGACATTTACGCCCGTATTGTCGAACTGGCTCCCGATGACGCCGAAGCGTGGGAGCATTTCGGCACATGGCGTGCCTTGCAAGGCAGAAATGATGACGCTATCGAGGCGTATACCCGCTCCTTACAATTTGCCCCTGACCGCATCACCGCCCGCTTTAGCCTCGCTGAGACCTACCTGGAAGTCGAGCGGTACGATGATGCCGCCACTGTTTATCAGGGACTGATTGAGCGAGACGACGAGCTGCAATCAGACGATCTCGCCGCTGCCTATGCTGGATTAGCCGATGCTTATAATTCAGTTGGGCGCTATGACGACGCTATTGCTACCGCGCAGAAACTACTGGAATTGTTTGAAGATGATGCCGAGGGCTACTACCAGCTTGCTACAGCCTATGACAACCTCGAACGCTATGACGAGGCCATCGAAAACTACCAGAACGCCATTGACAGTGACCCCATCAACGCCGACTACTACAATGACCTCGCGGACACCTATCGCGAGGTGAAACGCTATGATGACGCTATTGAAACTGCTCAACAGGCCATTGCTCTTGACTCATCGCTCGTGATTGCCTACGAAACTCTAGCGCAAACCTACGAAGAGATGGGCCGCCCCGATGAAGCCGCCGAGGCCAGAGAACAGGCCAAAGCACTAACTATCGCCACGGAATAAGGGAAGAAAGCGGCCTTGAAATGTAGTGCTAAATCGAGGATACCCTCGATTTAGCACTACATTTCAAGGCCGCTTTCTCTCTATTCTCACGGGCATGGCGCAAATGCTTCGTGAAAACCGTTTGAGGAAAACATTGAGACCGTGCGATTGAGCGGCGTCACCACCAGTACATCATACCCTGGTTGGGATGGGAAAACCGCTGTTCGATATGTGATGTGTTCGTTATTCAGGATGCGTATTAGCACGGAATTTGAGTTCCCATGCTTTATAAACACCAGCATGCTGGGCCGGTTCGCTGCCTGTACAGCCACCGTTGTGGCGGGTAAGCGTCCTGCTGTCGGTGGCTGTGTTATCTCAGGTCGTGGGTCGGCAATGATGATACTGCCATTCGCCTTGAAATCCAGTGGATAGCCAATCCAGGAGATAGCCCACGCATAGTGAATATGGTTCTGCTGCAAATATGCCAGGATGGCATCATTATTGGCCGGTGCAATCATACAGGATGGCGACTGAAACGTAGTCGCCGCATCCGCCAGGCCATAACTCCATCCTTGCATAAACAGCGTGACAAGCAACACCAACAATAGTACTCCCTGCGCCACCATTGACGAAGGCATACTTGCATTTGATCTGCCCATAAGAGCGGTAGCAGTCTGTCCCTGCCAGGTCTCTCTATCTAGAGTTTCTGTTTCCTCACGTCCCCTATCCCCGCTCTTTTTACGGTATTCATATAGCCAGACAATACAACCAGCAAATACTGTGGCGATGAATATGGGTAGTACCAGCATAAGTGGAGCGGCAAACCGTCCTATGGGGTCATGCTGGCAATCGGACGGTAAACTACCGATGCAGAAAAATATGGCCGTACAGAAGCCGAAAAAGAGCGGAAACGCTGCCAGTCGCCGCATTTGTAGCAGGAATGGATGAGGCCGGAAAAGAGAAACTATAACGAGTCCAGCCGTTGCGAGGCAGCAGAACAGATTAAGTGTAAGCGGCAATATATGCAAAAGTGTACTGACCGCGCCCTCATTCAGTAATCCACCGCCGATGACATGAGGAGCCACGCACGTAGCATAATATGGTATCATCTTGCCGACTGTCAAAAGTGTTGACCCGCCGCTTCTGACGAACACATAGGAAAAATTCGCCCAGTGGTTATAGTAGCCCCAGTAAATTGCTGGAGTGCAGCCAATAATTGCCGTTGGAATAGCCGCGAGAACAGGTGGGAGACCATACGAAAGTGTATAACCGCCTTCAGGTGGTTGCCGCCATTCCTTTTTCAATGTAATGAGGCAATAGCCAATGATCCAGACGCTAGAGGCAAAAATTGCGGAGATAATCAGCGGGTCTACCCAGAAGCCCAGGCCGATAATAAGGCCGATACCCGCCCAACGCAGCGCCAGTTCGCGGCGAGTTGCACGCGCTGTCAAGCGGCGCAACAATTGCACAACGGAGAGCAGTAGCCAGAGCATCAACACAAACGTTTCGATATAACCGCCAAGCATACGCAACTCGACGACAGTATCGTAGAGTGGCGGCACAACCGCCACCAGTACGGCAACGTGCATAAAGAAACGTTTCACCTGTGGCGTCAGGTTGGCTATATCCGCCAGAATACCAGCCAATTTCCATGTTAGCCAGATAACAACCAGTGAGAGCAGCGTGGGTTCCGCCCGCAATGCCCAGACGGAGGCACCGAAAATAGCAAAAAGCAGGGCAGCCAGGTACGCTTCGAGGCTGCCCATGTAGGGTTGCCCATAAAAGTAGATGGGCAACTCTCCATGTAAAATATGTTCAGCCTGGATACCAACCAGCGCCTCATCTCCGTCAATGACGCCGTTTGTGTGAATCACGAGCCACGCTCGCACGACGATAGCAAGCATGAAATAGAGCCAGAGGGGCGAGAGGAATATGCGATACCAGTGTCTGACGGATGTGCTAGATGCAGTGGGTTTTCTATGCAAGGAAAAAACGCCAGAAGGTGCCGGACGCAGACCGACCTGTTGTCCGCCAGTACCCCCACCTTCTGTATCCAGTATGAAATGCATAATACTCTATTCTCCAATACGCCGTTCAATATTGATGTCTGTACTGGATACAACGAACAAGCATCAGGTCAAGCCAATATTCGAGCTACCTGGTTATCCTTGTTTTTCCTCAATGGCATCGGCGAAGGTTTTCAAATCATCGAGGCGTTGTTGTATATGGTCGTAGAGCAAATCGTGGCTCAAGGTACCCGGATCATGTACCAGTGCATCGCGCAGGTTAATCAGAATCTCCAGGCGATACGCTAACGTCTGTGGAATGATGCGCTGTGCCGCCACAATACTCAGCAGTTCGTGAAACCCTTCTGGTCTACGTAAGCCAAATGAGGCCACGAAAATGCCGCAGATGTGCAGAGAGGCTTCAATTGCCAGTTGCAGGTAGCGTTCTGCCAGACCATAGATGCGATAATCGGTAATGAATTCCTCGCGTGTTGTCTCTCCCAGACTATGCAAGATAGTAATCGCTTCGCGCAATTGTTTTGCATGGCGCTGTACCAGTTCTTTATCCACCGGCACTCTCTGGCTTTGCAGGCGGCGACCCAGTGCCTCGTTCTGGATTTCATCGAACTTCTTAAAATCCAGGTAATCCATTACCGCCTTTGTTTCAAATGACACGCGCTGCTTCTCGTCGCGGGTGAACAAAATCTGCCCATACTTGATGACCTGCAATTTGAGGAGGAGCGAAGCCTGATTCAAAATCACAACATCAATATTTTCAGACTCCAGCCGTTTTGCCAGTTCGCTGAAAAAGTAAAGCTGGTAGTCAAGAAACTGGTCGGATTTAATCTGATCCATCAAAAGGATAGCGATATCAACATCACTCAGATGCCCAAACGAGGTGCGGGTTGAAAGCGAGCCGGCGAGGTAAGCAGCATTGACCGGATTCTGCGCGAAGAGTTGGTTGAGACGAGACTGCTTTTCGAATAAATTCATGCACGACCTCCGAGAAAACTCCTGGCTCATACCGGGCCAATAGAGTATACGAAGAGCTTTGCTTCGGAACAGCGATGACTACTTACCACAACTATACCATACAACCCTCCGTTAGTGTAGCTTTTCGTGGCCTATATTTTTCACGTTGCACCATGTGCGAACGTGTCAGAACATGTCAGCTTAGCCCTCGACCCATTCCTCACCGTTGGTTGCCACCTCTTTTTTCCAGATGGGTACCGTCGTTTTCAGCGTATCTATAATGTAGCGGCAAGCCTCGAAAGCCTCGCCACGGTGTGGCGTCGCGACCACAATAATAACGCTTGCTTCGCCTATCTCCAATCGCCCAAAACGGTGGGCAACGGCAACTCTTTCTACGCCCCACCGTTGTTCCGCTTCGGCAACAATGGTGCGTATCTGTTGCTCCGCCATCTCCGGGTACACATCGTATTCAAGATAACGCACGGATTTCCCACGTGCATTATCGCGTACCACTCCTTCAAAAACGACAATCCCGCCAACGCTCGCATGGCTGACCGCGGCAATCAGTTCGTCACGCTTCAGTGGCTCACGTGTCAGGAGAATCAATGGTTCCATCGTAGCCCTCCTACTGCTCCGAACTTCCGCCGCCCATGGGGGGAATAAACACCAGTTCGTCGCCATCGTGCAACGTACTCTCTGCCGCCACGTAGCCCCGATTCACGGCACACAGGCAGCGCTCCAGGATCGTTTCCAGGCGTGGATAGCGGGTGACTAACAACGCTCGCATCTCGGCAACCGTTGTCTCCTCTGGCACCGTCAGCGTCTCCTCGCTTTTCCCCACAATCTCGCGCAACGAGGCGAAATACCGAATAGAAATCTTCATGTTCAGAGTATACCATATTTTTCTGAACATGCTCCAGAAAAATTCGTCCGCTTGCATCCATCGAATGCAGGCGGACGAATTTTTCTGGAGCATGTTTATTTTGCCAGGCGCAGGGCAAGTTCTGCCAGTGTGCGCACAGCATAACCTGTCGCACCTTTTTCCTGGTACGCCGTCTTATTGTCAATGTAATCCACGCCAGCGATATCCAGGTGCGCCCATTTCGCGTCACCCACGAAATGTTCCAGGATTTTCGCCGCCGTGACGGACGAAGCGGCCCTACCGCCGGTCTGCTTAATGTCAGCGATCTCGCTCTTGATGAATTCCTGGTATTCATCGTCAAGCGGCATGGGCCAGTATTTTTCACCTTCTGTACGGCCAGCCTCGATAATCTCTTCGCTCAGTTCCTCGTTATTCGAGAAAAGCCCGACATTCACCGAGCCAAGTGCGATAACAACGCCGCCGGTCAGTGTTGCCACGTCCACAATCGGCGATAGACCTTCTTTGACCGCATAGGAAAGCGCGTCGGCCAGCACGAGCCGTCCCTCGGCATCCGTATTGACAATTTCGATGGTTTTCCCATTCATGATGCGCAGGATATCGCCTGGACGATACGCTGTGCCGCCAGGCATATTCTCGGTTGATGAAACCAGCGCGGTCACATTGATGGCCGGTTTGAGCGCCGCGATCACCTGCATGGCACTGATAACTGCTGCCGCACCTGCCATATCGCCTTTCATCTCGTGCATTCGTTCGGCGGGCTTGAGCGAGATACCGCCGGTATCAAATGTAATGCCTTTACCGACGAGCGCCAACCCCTTCTTGTTGCTAGCAGGTGCGCCTCGATAACGCAGGATAATGAACTTCGGCGGTTCCGCGCTGCCCTGTGCCACTCCTAGCAAGCCGCCCATACCAAGTTCTTCCATCTGTGGGCGGTCCAGTACTTCGCATTCCAGTCCAGCGTGTTTTGCCATTGCGCTGGCGCGATTCGCCAGCTCGGTTGGGTTCAGCACATTGGGCGGCTCGTTCACAAGGTCACGCGCAAAATTCGTTGCCTCCGCCATCGCGATACCTTTGCGTACCGCTTCATCGTACTCATATTGTTTTGCATTGTTGGCGGCAATGCGAACTTC
>DATGJV010000645.1:0-4169 GCA_035295005.1 Ktedonobacteraceae bacterium
CAGTGTCAACTGGCCTGGCTTCCCAGGCATAGCTGCCGCTTCGATGAAAATGATTTCGCCGCCGACGGGTGTCCAGACCAGTCCCGTCGCGATGCCTGGGCGATCAATACGCTCCGCAGCTTCCTCAAAGAAACGCTGGCGTCCCAGGTAGTCGTGCAACTGATCTGCCGTGACATGAATTGGCGTCTGCTTTCCCTCAGCAACCTGCGTTGCTACTTTACGGCACAGTGAGCCAATTTCGCGCTCCAGATTACGCACGCCAGCCTCACGAGTATAGTCACGTGCAATACGACGTACCGTATCATCGTCAACCGTCAATTCGTCGGCTCTCAAACCGTTGGCTTCAAGTTGCTTGGGCAACAGGTAATTGCGAGCGATATGCAACTTCTGCTCTTCTGTGTAGCCGGACAGTTCCAGAATCTCCATGCGGTCGCGCAGGGGGGCGGGAATCGGCTCCAGTGAGTTGGCAGTGGCGATAAACATGACTTTCGACAGGTCAAAGGCGAGGTCAAGGTAGTTATCGCGGAAGTTGTAGTTCTGTTCCGGGTCCAGAACCTCTAGCAGCGCGGACGATGGATCACCGCGCCAGTCGGCACCAACTTTGTCAACCTCGTCAAGCATGATAACGGGATCGTTGGCCTCGACGCGGCGCAGTGTTTGTAGAATGCGCCCTGGCATAGCGCCAATGTACGTGCGGCGATGGCCGCGAATCTCGGCCTCGTCGCGAATGCCACCCAGTGACATACGGGCGAATTTGCGTCCTAACGCACGCGCAATGGATTGACCCAGCGACGTTTTACCCACCCCCGGCGGGCCAACGAAGCACAGGATTGGTTCGCGATTGATTTGCCGCAGCGCCTCCTGCGATTCGAGAGGCTGCGTCGTGTGAATTTGCTCCACTTCGACGCCATTCTCATAGCTGGCCGCTTCCTTGCTACGCTGCATCTCGCTTGCTAACCGCTCTTCTTTCAGGCGGCGCACGGCAAGATATTCCAGAATGCGCTCTTTGATTTTCTCCAGGTCATAGTGATCCTGATTCAGTACCTGACGCGCATGGGGAACATCAATCTTTTCGCCAGTCCCCTTGCTCCACGGCAAGCTGACTAGCAATTCGAGGTAGGTGCGAATGATACTGTATTCGGGCGAAGCGGTGGGCAATTTTTCGAGCCGTGACAGTTCGCGGTTAGCCTCTTTCAACGCCTCTTCGGGCAATTTTGCTTCGTCTATCTTGCGGCGCAATTCGTTGATGGTGGCCTGTTCTTCGCTCTCCTCGCCCAGTTCACGTTGAATGGCTTTGAGTTGTTCGCGTAACAGGTACTCGCGTTGCACCTTGCCCATTTCTTCCTGGGCGCTGGTCTGAATTTTCTTGCCTAGCTCGAAAATTTCCAGTTCATGAACCAGGAAGCTGCTCAGGTTCTCTAATTTGGCACGTACAGAGTCAAGTTCCAGCAATTTTTGTCGCAGTTCCAGGTCCATCTGTACGAAGGTGGCAATGACATAGACGACCTGACGCGCCTCTTCGAGGTTCAGGGTCGCGGCGGCTACCGTTTCAGGCACGTTCTGCACAAGGGCAACAAGACGCTGGAAGTAGCTAATGACATTGCGTTTGATGGCCTCGGTCTCATCATCCTCTTCCTGGGTATCGGGCTTGACGGTGACATGAGCGACGAGATACGGCTTCTCCTGCGTAAACTCGCCAATTTCGACTCGCTCCAGGCCTTGCACTACAATCTGGACGGTACCATCAGGCATGCGCAACATACGCGCTATCCGCGCCACGGTGCCGATTTTGAAGATATCATCCGGGCCGGCCTGCTCTATCTCGTCAGACTTCTGCGCTACCAATGCTACAAGGCTATCACCACGCATCACATCATCAATCAAGCGCAGTGAGCGAGCCTGACCCGCACCGAGTGGTTGCATACCAAATGGATAGACAACCATATCTTTGAGCGGCAAAACAGGCAATATGTCAGGAATATTTAACTGCTCGCCATCCTGACTGCGAAAACGAAGTCCATCCTGTATACTTTTGCTGACCTCGTCCTCGTCCAGATTCGCGTCTATCTCTTCGTCGTCCATCTCTTCAGATGGTTGCTCGTCCTGCTCATTATCCAGGGCTTCATCCGCGTCATTGTCCTTAGATTCATCGGGAACAGCAGAAGGGGATATTTCATTTTCGTCCAACACGTCCTCGTGTTCGGTTTTTTGATTTGTTGTATCTTTCTCCATACTTACTCTCAACATATTCCTATCACAAAACATTCCTGCTGGAATGTGCTTACACATTTTTTGTTTGTATACCTCTTTGATACGAACACGTTCTGGCTTCTACTCTCGTAACGTGAGTAGGATTTTTTACCGGACAAAAGGAAAAGAAAAGGCAAAAGGCACAGGTGAAAACTGTCCTCTGCCTTTTGCCGTTACGAAACTGCGCACACTGGTAATGTACTACCTGTTATCCTATGGGAAGGTCTTTTTCGCCGTTGGCAAGGGCTTGCTGACATTCTGAACAGAGATATTCATACTCGGAATTACTATCCGAGAGAACATCACTCTGGATAACACGAGCATAGCGAAGCTTCGTGGCTTTATTGCATCTTGCACACGTAACGTATGTTTCCGAGATGGCGGTTCGTCGGGTACCCAGAACATCCTCCTGCATGTCCGACACCTACCTTTCTTTTCTGTTTCAGTACGGGAATATTGCCACTCCTCAGCGGAGACTGGACGACTCCCGCGTCACGAACAACCGTAAATGTTTTGGAGATTTGACACTATGCGCTCAGTTCTCACATGACATGGGACACCGAACGAGACAGTTAACGCAAGAAAACCTCGCTGAGAGGTTTTACCTACTGAATTATGGCACGCGGCACAATAAATTGCAAGAGGAAATTAAAGACGAACGGCGATATTTTCAATGCCTGTACCAATTCGCTCAGCGAATTGGTACAGGCATTGAAAATATCGCCGTTCGTCTCAGATACCCTGCGGAGTGATATACTACCATAAGAATATTTCGTCAACGTAGACAAAGCATGAGGAACAATAATGTCGGATTATCAATACATTCTGGTAGAGAGAGATGAGCGCGTGGGCATTGTCACGCTGAACCGCCCCAAAGAGTTGAACGCACTGAACTTCCAACTGGTGAGCGAACTGGCGGAAGCGCTGGAAGCATTTGACCGCGACGAGAGTATCGGCTGCATGATTATTACAGGCGCGGGCCAGAAAGCTTTCGCGGCTGGTGCCGATATCAAGGAGATGTCGGACAAGTCGCCGATAGATATGATGCTCGGTGGTTTCGAGTCCTGGAATCGTATTCGTCGTCTGCACAAACCGCTAATCGCTGCAGTCGGCGGGTACGCGCTAGGGGGAGGATGCGAGCTGGCAATGCATTGCGACATCATCGTAGCCTCAGAGAATGCACGCTTCGGGCAACCAGAAATCAATCTCGGCGTTATCCCCGGCGCAGGTGGCACGCAGAGGCTGGCGCGTACATTCGGCAAGTACCGCGCTATGGAAATGGTGCTGACGGGTGTACCTTTCACCGCGCAAGAGATGGCGGCTCAAGGTCTGGTCAATCATGTTGTGCCACAGGGCAAACACCTCACGGAGGCGCTCAAACTGGCAAAACTGGTCGCGCAACGTGCACCAATCGCGCTGCGTCTCGCTAAAGAGTCTGTGCTGGCCGCTTTCGAGACGACGCTGGAACAGGGCCTGGAGATCGAGCGCAAAAACTTCTTCCTGCTGTTCGCGACCGAAGACATGCGTGAAGGGATGCAAGCGTTTATCGAGAAACGTCAGGCAGAGTTTCAAGGAAGGTAATGTAATGGAAGATGCTGTTATCCTCTCAGCCGTGCGCACCCCCATTGGCCGGTATGGCGGTAGCCTCAAGGATGTACGCCCGGATGATCTCGCGGCGCTGGTTATCGCGGAAACCATACAACGTGCGCGGATTGATCCAACAAGCATTGAAGATGTCATCTTAGGCTGTGCCAACCAGTCCGGTGAAGATAACCGCAACGTCGCCCGCATGGCGCTGCTGCTGGCGGGGTTGCCCATTGAGGTTGCGGGCCAGACGGTTAACCGGCTTTGCGGGTCGGGATTGCAAGCCATTAACAGCGCGGCTCAGGCAATTCAAACGGGAGCGGGCGATACGTTTG